>NZ_BCBP01000054.1:0-63175 GCF_001753955.1 Pseudomonas sp. NBRC 111139 | reverse complement strand
CCAAGCCTGGCAACCCTTCAGGCGGGTTGGGCGGGTTGTTGTCCGGAGCAGGGGGCGGCCTGCTGGGTGGGGGCGCTCTGGGCCTGTTGCTGGGTAGCAAGAAGGCCCGCAAGTACGGTGGCAAAGCCCTGACTTACGGTGGCCTCGCCGCGCTGGGGGTGCTGGCCTATAAAGCTTACGGCAACTGGCAGGCAAACCAGCGGGGGGCCGCAGCCGAGCCTCAAACCCTCGACCGCCTGCCGCCGGCCCAGGCCGAGCAGCACAGCCAGGCGGTACTGCGCGCCCTGGTGGCGGCGGCCAAGTCCGATGGGCATATCGACGAGCGCGAGCGGGCGTTGATCGAGGGCGAATTCACGCGCCTGGACAGCGACCGCGAATTGCAGCACTGGCTGCATGCCGAGCTGAACAAGCCGCTGGACCCGGCCGAAGTGGCCCGTGCTGCGCAAACACCGGAGATGGCTGCCGAGATGTACCTGGCCAGCGTGATGATGGTCGATCAGGAAAACTTCATGGAGCGTGCCTACCTGGACGAGCTGGCACGTCAGCTGCGGCTGGACCCGGGCTTGCGCCAGGAGCTGGAAAGCCAGGTGCGGTTGGCTGCAGTGTAGTGGCGGTGCTTGCCACGGCCTATTCAGCGCCTGTGAGATCGAGCGCCTCCCGCGCGGCGCTCGGTCTCACAGGCGCTAAATTCCTAACGACAATCACATCAAAACCGTAAGACCTCTGGGCTATACTTCGGCGATTTTTCCCGCTCGTTGTGAATTCCTGAGGGCTGAATGTGAAGAACTGGACCTTGCGCCAACGGATCCTGGCAAGTTTCGCCGTGATCATCGCCATCATGCTGCTGATGATCGTGGCCGCCTACTCGCGGTTGGTGACTATCGAAACCGCCGAAGAGGCGGTGGGGACCGACAGCATTCCCGGCGTCTACTACAGCTCGATGATCCGCAGCGCTTGGGTCGACAGCTACGTCACCAGCCAGCAACTGGTGGGCCTGTCCAACCATCGTGAAATCACTTCGGCCGACCTGGAACTATTCAGAAGCTTCGATAACCGGCTGAAGCAATACATGACCAGCTACCAGGCCACCATCCACGACAAAGATGACCAGGTCCGCTTCGACAGATTTGTGGAACTGGAAGAGAACTACCTCAAGATCGTCGGTCAGGTGCTCGATGCGTACCGCGAACACAACTACGGCGAAGCCCAGCAGTTGATCACTGATGTCCTCACCCCAGCCTGGGTGGAGGGGCGCAAGCACCTCAATGAAGTCATTGAGAACAATCGGGTTTCTGCCGGCGCCGCCACCAACGAGATCGTCAACGCGGTCAACACGGCCAAAGGCAGCATGGTGGTTTCCCTGTTGCTGGCAATCATCGCTGCCGGCATCTGCGGCCTGCTGCTGATGCGCGCTATCTCGGCGCCCATGCAGCGTATTGTGCATGCCCTCGACAAGCTGCGTTCCGGTGACCTGAGCATGCGCCTGAGCCTGGATCGCAAGGACGAATTCGGTGCCATCGAAAGCGGCTTCAACGAAATGGCCGAGGCACTGGCCAACCTGGTGGCCCAGGCCCAACGCTCGTCGGTGCAGGTGACCACTTCGGTCACCGAAATTGCCGCCACGTCCAAGCAACAGCAGGCCACCGCCACCGAGACGGCCGCCACCACCACCGAAATTGGCGCCACCTCGCGGGAAATCGCCGCGACTTCGCGGGACCTGGTGCGCACCATGACCGAAGTGACGACGGCGGCTGATCAGGCATCCAGTCTGGCGGGCTCCGGGCAACAGGGCCTGGCACGCATGGAAGAGACCATGCACCAGGTGATGGGCGCTGCCGACCTGGTCAATGCCAAGCTCGGTATCCTCAACGAGAAAGCCAGCAACATCACCCAGATGGTGGTAACCATCGTCAAGGTTGCCGACCAGACCAATCTGCTGTCGCTCAACGCCGCCATCGAAGCGGAAAAGGCCGGTGAATATGGCCGCGGCTTTGCCGTGGTCGCGACCGAAGTGCGCCGCCTGGCCGACCAGACCGCCGTGGCCACCTACGACATCGAGCAAATGGTGCGCGAGATCCAGTCAGCAGTGTCGGCCGGTGTCATGGGGATGGACAAGTTCTCCGAAGAAGTGCGCCGCGGCATGTTCGAGGTGCAACAGGTGGGCGAGCAACTCAGCCAGATCATTCACCAGGTGCAGGCTTTGGCGCCGCGCGTATTGATGGTCAACGAAGGCATGCAGGCCCAGGCCACCGGTGCCGAGCAGATCAACCAGGCACTGGCCCAGCTCAGCGATGCCAGCACCCAGACTGTCGAGTCGCTGCGCCAGGCCAGCTATGCCATCGATGAGCTGAGCCAGGTGGCTGCGGGCCTGCGTGGCGGCGTGTCGCGCTTCAAAGTCTGACCGCGATGAACGACTTGCAACTGCGCACCGCGCGGGCGGCGAACACCGAGGGGGCGGCGAACACCGAGGGGGCGTTGTACCTGCAGTTTCGCATCAGAACGCAGCGTTTTGCCCTGAGCGTGCACGAGGTGATCGAAGTGTTGCCGCGTCAGCCGCTCAAGCCGATCGCCCAGGCACCTGCCTGGGTCGCGGGCATCCTCGCCCATCGTGGCCAGTTGGTTCCGGTCATCGACCTTGCCGCCTTGAGCTTTGGCCAGCCGGCGGTGCAACGCACCAGCACCCGCCTGGTACTGGTGCATTACCGAGGCGGCCTGCAGCTTGGCCTGATCCTGGAGCAGGCCACCGAAACCCTGCGTTGCCAACCGGACGAGTTCCAGCCCTATGGGGTGGACACCGGTGAAGCGCCTTATCTGGGCCCGGTGCGCCAGGATGCCCAGGGGCTGCTGCAGCGCATCGAAGTCAATGACCTGCTGCCCGACACCGTGCACGCATTGCTGTACACGCAAGACCCGACAGGGATGCCAACATGAACGAACAGCGTTTCTTCCGCTTCTTGCGCGAGCGTATTGGCCTGGACGTGGAGTCGGTGGGCGCACCCATGGTCGAACGCGCGCTGCGCCAACGTTGCGTGGCTGCGGGCGCGATGGACCTGGACGATTACTGGCTGCGCCTGCAGCAGTCGGCAGATGAGCAACAGGCGCTGATCGAAGCGGTGATCGTCCCGGAAACCTGGTTTTTCCGTTACCCCGAATCCTTCACTGCGCTGGCCAGCCTGGCCCATAAACGCCTGGCTAAACTGGCTGGCGCGCGCCCGCTGCGATTACTCAGCCTGCCGTGTTCTACTGGCGAGGAGCCCTATTCGCTGGCCATGGCCTTGTTTGACGCCGGCATGGCGCCTGGGGCATTCCTTGTCGATGGAATGGACATCAGCCCAAGTTCAGTAGCCAAGGCCGTGCAGGCGGTGTATGGGCGCAATGCGTTCCGGGGTAGCGAACTGGGTTTTCGCGAGCGCTACTTCGATGCTCTGGACGAAGGCCACCGCCTGCATGAGCGGGTACGCCAGCAAGTCAGCCTGCGGGTGGGCAATGTGCTTGACCCGGCGTTGGCCAGCCGCGACGGCCTGTATGACTTCGTGTTCTGTCGCAATCTGTTGATCTATTTCGACGTACCGACCCAACAGCGTGTGTTCGAAGTGCTCAAGCGCTTGCTGCATCCGCAGGGTGTGCTGTTCATCGGCCCGGCCGAAGGCAGCTTGTTGGCACGCATGGGCATGCGTCCATTGGGGATCGCCCAGTCGTTTGCCTATGTGCGTCATGAAGGAGACAGCGCCCCCTTGGCAGCGGCACCCGTCCAACCCGCCAAGCGTGCGTTCACGGCGTTGCCCGCACCGGTTTATCCGCAGCCCAGTGTGCCGTTGCCGCGTCCGCTGCGTCCGCTGCGTGTGCTGCCCGTGGTGGCCAGGCCAGCGCCAGCCCGCGAGCACAGGCACGAGGGGGCCAGCGAATTGCTTGCCGACATTGCCCGGTTGGCCAATGCCGGTGCCAGCGATCAGGCCCGTAGCGAATGCCAACGCTACCTGAGCCAGTACCCGCCGTCGGCACAGGTGTACTACTGGCTGGGTTTGCTCAGTGATACCGAAGGCGATGCGCAGCAGGCGCTGAGCCACTATCGCAAGGCCCTGTACCTGGAACCACAGCACCCCGAGGCGCTGGTGCACCTGGCCGCTTTGCTGGCGGCCCAGGGTGACCTTGCCGGCGCTCGGCGCCTTCAGGCGCGCGCGGCGCGGGCTGGCCGGGAGTCTGAACGATGAACAGTGAATCCGCGATGCAGTTGCTCGCCGAGGATGACGCGCACATTGACGACTGCTGGAACCGCATTGGCGTGCGCGGGGACAAGCAGTGCCCACTGCTGGAGCGGCATGTCCATTGCCGCAATTGCGAGGTGTATGCCGCTGCGGCCACGCGTTTGCTCGACCGCTATGCGCTGGTGCAGGAGCACCAGGCTGCGGCGGTGCAGCCGGACGCGGAAAACACCGGTCGCTCCATGCTGCTGTTCCGTCTGGGCGAAGAGTGGCTGGCGCTGGCTACCGCCTGCCTGGCCGAAATCGCCCCGCTGCAGGCGGTGCATTCATTGCCGCACCAGCGCTCGCGGCTGCTGCATGGGGTTGCCAATGTGCGCGGTGCGTTGGTGCCGTGCCTGTCACTGGCTGATTTGCTGGGGGTGCAGGCCGGCTCCAACGAGCAACGCAGCGCACGGGCGATGCCCCGTATGCTGATTCTGGCCGCCGAAGGCGGGCCGGTGGTGATGGCTGTCGAGGAAATCGACGGTATTCACCGGCTCGACCCGCAGTTGCTGGGCAGTGGCCGGGACGCCACACGCTTCACCGCCGCAGTCTTGCAGTGGCGCGGCCGCAGCGTGCGGGTTCTGGACGATCAACATTTACTGTCTGCCGTGCAGCGGAGCCTGTCATGACCCCAGAGCAAATGCGCGACGCATCGTTGCTCGAACTGTTCAGCCTGGAGGCCGAGGCGCAGACCCAAGTGCTCAGTGCCGGCCTGATGGCACTGGAACGCAACCCTACTCAGGCCGACCAGCTCGAGGCCTGCATGCGCGCTGCCCACTCGCTCAAGGGGGCAGCGCGCATTGTCGGGGTGGATGCTGGCGTCAGTGTCGCCCACGTCATGGAAGACTGTCTGGTGGCGGCCCAGGAAGGCCGACTGCGGCTGACCGCCGAGCATATTGACGCGCTGTTGCAAGGTACCGACCTGTTGATGCGTATTGCCACGCCCGGCGATGCCGGTGCGCAGGCGACCTTGCCGGTGTTTCTTGCGCAAATGGCCAGCCTGCTCGACCCTGGCGCCTCTGCCATGCCTGTGGTGCCGCTGGCTGCATCCGTGCCGCCGGAGCCGCCGCTGGCAACCCTGCCGCCTGCACCTGTGGTAATGCCAGCCGGACCGCGGGAACCAGAGCCCGAACCCGCCCTGCGGCGCAAGGCTGGCAAGCGCGCTGGCGAAGGTGCTGAGCGGGTACTGCGTGTCACAGCTGACCGTCTTAATAGCCTGCTTGACCTGTCCAGCAAGTCGCTGGTGGAAACCCAGCGGCTCAAGCCATACCTGGCTACCCTTCAGCGCCTCAAGCGCATGCACGGCCAAGGTATGCAGGCGCTTGACGGCTTGCGCATGCAACTGGAAGGCACGGGGCAGGGCAGTGAGGTGCTCGAAGCCTTGGCACAGACCCAGCGCCTGCTGGCAGAGACCCAGCAGATTCTGCAGCAGCAGGCAGCCGACCTGGATGAGTTCGGCTGGCAGGCCAGTCAGCGTGCGCAGTTGTTGTATGACACCGCCCTGGCCTGTCGGATGCGGCCGTTTGCCGACGTGCTGACCGGGCAAAGCCGCATGGTCCGCGACCTGGGCCGTTCGCTGGGCAAGCCGGTGCGGCTGGTGGTGGAAGGGGAGAAGACCCAGGTCGACCGCGATGTGCTGGAAAAGCTCGAAGCACCGCTGACCCACCTGTTGCGCAATGCCGTCGACCACGGCATCGAGTTGCCCGAGCGGCGCCTGCTGGCGGGCAAGCCGGACGAGGGGGTGATCCGCCTGCGGGCTTCGCACCAGGCGGGCATGCTCAGCCTGGAGCTGGTCGACGATGGCGCCGGTATCGACCTGGAGCGCCTGCGCAGCAGCATCGTCGAGCGCGCCCTGTCGCCCGCTGACACGGTGACGCGGATGAGTGAGGCGGAGCTGCTGACGTTCCTGTTCCTGCCCGGTTTCAGCCTGCGTGACAAGGTTACCGAAGTGTCCGGGCGCGGTGTGGGGCTGGATGCGGTGCAGCACTTGATCCGCGAGCTGCGTGGCTCGATCGAATTGACCCAGGTGGCAGGGCAGGGCTGTCGCTTCCATCTTCAGGTACCGCTGACCCTGTCGGTCGTTCGCAGCCTGGTGGTCGAGGTGGGCGGGGAGGCTTATGCCTTCCCGCTGGCGCATATCGAACGCACGCTGGAAGTGACCGCCGAACAGATCGTGCAGATCGAAGGGCGCCAGCACTTCTGGCACGAAGGCCGGCATATTGGCCTGGTGGCGGCCAGCCAGTTGCTCAATCGCCCGGCGGGGCAAAGCGACGAAGCCAGCTTGCGGGTAGTGGTGATTCGTGAGCGCGAGCAGCTGTACGGGGTGGCCGTGGAGCGGTTGGTGGGGGAGCGGGTGCTGGTCGTGATGCCGCTCGACCCACGCCTAGGGAAGGTGCAGGACATTTCCTCCGGCGCCTTGCTCGATGATGGCTCGGTGGTCCTGATTGTCGATGTCGAAGACTTGCTACGCTCGGTGGAAAAACTGCTCAGCACCGGCAGCCTGGAGCGCATCGAACGCGGCAGCAGCGGAGCCCGTGGCGCAGTCCGCAAACGCATCCTGGTGGTCGACGACTCGCTGACCGTGCGCGAACTGCAGCGCAAGCTGCTGGGCAACCGTGGCTACGACGTGGCGGTGGCGGTGGATGGCATGGACGGCTGGAACGCCCTGCGCAGTGAGGACTTCGACCTGCTGATCACCGACATCGACATGCCGCGCATGGACGGTATCGAGCTGGTTACCCTGGTGCGTCGCGACCAGCGCCTGCAGTCGTTGCCGGTGATGGTGGTGTCCTATAAAGACCGTGAGGAAGACCGACGGCGCGGGCTGGACGCTGGCGCCGACTACTATTTGGCAAAGGCCAGCTTCCACGACGATGCGTTGCTGGATGCTGTGGTGGAGCTGATCGGAGGTGCTCAGGGATGAAGATCGCCATCGTCAATGACATGCCCCTGGCCGTCGAAGCGTTGCGCCGGGCGGTTGCCCTGGAGCCCGCACACCAGGTTGTGTGGGTGGCCAGCAACGGTGCCGAGGCGGTGCAGCGCTGCACCGAGCAGTTACCGGACCTGATCCTCATGGACCTGATCATGCCGGTGATGGACGGTGTCGAGGCGACCCGGCGGATCATGGCCGAAACCCCGTGCGCCATCGTCATCGTGACGGTCGACCGTAAACAGAACGTACACCGGGTATTCGAGGCCATGGGCCATGGCGCTCTCGATGTGGTCGACACGCCTGCGCTCGGCGCTGGCGATGCCCGCGAAGCAGCGGCGCCATTGCTGCGCAAGATCCTCAATATTGGCTGGCTGGTCGGCCAGCAGCGGGCACCTGCCGCAAGGTCGGTCGCTGCGCCGCTGCGCGAGGCTTCCCAGCGCCGCGGGTTGGTGGCAATCGGGTCTTCGGCAGGTGGCCCTGCAGCACTCGAAGTATTGCTCAAGGGCTTGCCGGCAGCGTTTCCGGCGGCCATCGTGCTGGTCCAGCATGTGGACCAGGTGTTTGCCGCAGGCATGGCCGAGTGGCTCAGCAGCGCGGCAGGCCTGCCGGTGCGCCTGGCCCGTCAAGGCGAACCGCCGCAGCCAGGGCAGGTACTCCTGGCCGGTACCAACCACCACATTCGCCTGCTACAGGGCGGCCAACTGGCCTACACTGCCGAACCTGTGAATGAAATCTACCGGCCCTCGATCGATGTGTTCTTTGAGAGCGTGGCACGTTACTGGAATGGTGATGCGGTGGGCGTGCTGCTCACCGGCATGGGCCGCGACGGTGCCCAAGGCCTGAAGCTGATGCGTCAGCAGGGCTTTCTGACCATTGCCCAGGACCAGGCCAGCAGCGCGGTGTACGGCATGCCCAAGGCTGCTGCGGCTATTGATGCCGCGGTGGAAATTCGCCCGCTGGAACGCATAGCCGGGCGCTTGACTGAATTTTTCGCAAAATGACGAAATGTATTGAATCACGCCGCCAGGCCGGTAGTGATCGGGTGAACAATGATGAATGATTTACCGATCGAAGGTTTCGCGACCACCAATGAGAACTCGGCGATGGTGCTGCTGGTCGACGATCAGGCCATGATCGGCGAAGCGGTGCGGCGTGGCTTGGCCGATGAGGACAATATCGACTTCCACTTCTGTGCCGACCCGCACCAGGCGGTGGCCCAGGCCATGCGCATCAAGCCCACGGTCATTCTTCAAGACCTGATCATGCCTGGCCTGGACGGCTTGACCCTGGTGCGCGAGTACCGCAACAACCCGGTCACCCAGGACATCCCGATCATCGTCCTGTCGACCAAGGAAGACCCGCTGGTCAAGAGTGCGGCATTTGCCGCCGGGGCCAACGACTACCTGGTCAAGCTGCCTGACACCATCGAACTGGTGGCCCGCATCCGCTACCACTCGCGTTCCTACCTGACCCTGCTGCAGCGCGACGAGGCCTACCGTGCCCTGCGCGTCAGCCAGCAGCAGTTGCTTGATTCCAACCTGATGCTGCAGCGGCTGATGAACTCCGATGGCCTGACCGGGCTTTCCAACCGTCGCCACTTCGACGAGTACCTGGAGCTGGAGTGGCGCCGGGCCATGCGTGAACAGCAGCAGTTGTCGTTGCTGATGATCGACGTGGATTACTTCAAAGTCTACAACGACAGCTTTGGCCATCTGGCCGGTGACGAGGCCTTGCGCCAGGTCGCCGAAGCCATCCGTAGCTCGTGCTCGCGGCCGACCGACCTGCCGGCGCGCTATGGCGGCGAAGAGTTCGCCCTGGTGCTGCCCAATACCTCGCCAGGCGGGGCGAGGCTGGTGGCCGAAAAACTGCGCCAGACCGTGCTGGGCCTTGGCATCCCGCATACTGCGCCGACGGCTGATACGTGCTTGACCGTGAGCATCGGCCTGGCCACCCAGACTCCGGCTATCGGCAGCCATTGCCGGCAGCTGATTTCGGCGGCCGATAAAGGTCTTTACCTGGCCAAGAACGGTGGGCGTAACCAAGTCGGTATCGCCTGAGCTCCTGGAGACGGCGCGGCCTGCGTGAGAGCGCAGGTTGCCCTATCTACATACGACCGCCCGGCGGGTCTGCCGCCATGCTGCGGACTCGGTTATACTCGCGGGCTTTTCACCGAATTCGCACGAGTAGCCCGCCCATGGAAATCCAACCGATCCTGAACACCATCAAGGACCTCACCGAGCGTTCCCAGTCAATTCGGGGGTATCTTTGACTACGATCACAAGCATGACCGCCTGATCGAAGTCAACCGCGAGCTGGAAGACCCCAACGTCTGGAACAAGCCTGAGTACGCCCAGGCACTGGGCCGCGAGCGTGCCATGCTGGCCCAGGTCGTCGAGACCCTGGACAAGCTGTCCAACGGCCTGGGTGACTGCCAGGACCTGCTCGACATGGCCGTCGAGGAAAATGACGAAAGCGCCGTCGGCGACGTCGTGACCGAGCTGGAAGGCCTGGAAGAAAACCTGGCCCAGCTTGAGTTCCGTCGCATGTTCAGCGGCGAGATGGACATGAACAACGCCTACCTGGACATCCAGGCCGGCTCCGGTGGTACTGAGGCGCAGGACTGGGCCAACATCCTGCTGCGCATGTACCTGCGCTGGGCCGACAAGCGTGGTTTCGACGCCACCATCATCGAGCTTTCCGAAGGCGAGGTCGCCGGTATCAAGGGCGCCACCGTGCACATCAAGGGCGAGTACGCCTTCGGCTGGCTGCGCACCGAGATCGGCGTGCACCGCCTTGTGCGCAAAAGCCCGTTCGACTCCGGCGCCCGTCGTCACACGTCGTTCTCGGCGGTGTTCGTGTCGCCTGAGATCGACGACAAGGTCGAGATCGACATCAACCCGTCCGACCTGCGTATCGACACCTACCGCTCCTCGGGTGCCGGTGGTCAGCACGTGAACACCACCGACTCTGCGGTGCGTATCACCCACGTGCCTACCAACACCGTGGTGGCCTGCCAGAACGAACGCTCCCAGCACGCCAACAAGGACACCGCCATGAAAATGCTGCGGGCCAAGTTGTACGAGCTGGAAATGCAGAAGCGCAACGCTGCTTCGCAGGCGCTGGAAGACAGCAAGTCGGACATCGGCTGGGGCCACCAGATTCGCTCCTACGTGCTGGATGACTCGCGCATCAAGGACCTGCGTACCGGCGTCGAACGCAGCGACTGCCAGAAGGTCCTCGATGGCGACCTTGACCAGTACCTGGAAGCGAGCCTCAAGCAGGGCCTGTAAGCCGCACACCCATGCCGCGCTACCTGGCCAGCCGCCGGTAGCGCGTGCCCTGCCCGGAACGGGCAACGAATACCTGATGGAAAGAATGACGACATGAGCGACCTGAAGACCGAATCGCAAGACCTGCAACAGGAAGAAAACGCCCTGATCGCCCTGCGCAAGGAAAAACTTGCCGCCGAGCGTGCCAAGGGCAATGCCTTCCCCAACGACTTCCGTCGCGACAGCTACTGCAACGACCTGCAGAAGCAGTACGCGGACAAGACCAAGGAAGAGCTGGAAGCAGCCGCGATCCCGGTCAAGGTAGCCGGCCGCATCATGCTCAACCGTGGCTCGTTCATGGTTATCCAGGACATGACTGGCCGTATTCAGGTCTACGTCAACCGCAAGACCCTGCCGGAAGAAACCCTGGCCGCGGTCAAGACCTGGGACCTGGGCGACATCATCAGCGCCGAAGGCACCCTGGCCCGTTCCGGCAAGGGCGACCTGTACGTCGAAATGACCAACGTACGGCTGCTGACCAAGTCGCTGCGCCCGCTGCCCGACAAGCACCACGGCCTGACCGACACCGAGCAGCGCTACCGCCAGCGCTACGTCGACCTGATGGTCAACGAAGAAACCCGCCACACCTTCCGTGTGCGTTCGCAGGTGATCTCGCACATCCGCAAGTTCCTCATCGAGCGCGACTTCCTTGAAGTCGAAACGCCGATGCTGCAGACCATCCCGGGCGGTGCGGCAGCCAAGCCGTTCGAAACCCACCACAACGCCCTGGACATGGCCATGTTCCTGCGTATCGCGCCGGAGCTGTACCTCAAGCGCCTGGTCGTGGGTGGCTTCGAAAAAGTGTTCGAGATCAACCGTAACTTCCGCAACGAAGGCGTTTCGACTCGTCACAACCCTGAGTTCACCATGCTCGAGTTCTACCAGGCCTACGCCGACTACCGCGACAACATGGACCTCACCGAGGAACTGTTCCGCGAGCTGGCGCAACTGGTACTGGGCTCTACCGACGTACCGTACGGCGACAAGGTCTTCCACTTCGGCGAGCCGTTCGTACGCCTGTCGGTGTTCGACTCGATCCTCAAGTACAACCCGGAGCTGACCGCTGCCGACCTGCAGGACGTCGACCGCGCCCGTGAGATTGCCAAGAAGGCCGGCGCCAAGGTGCTGGGCCATGAAGGCCTGGGCAAGCTGCAGGTGATGATTTTCGAAGAGCTGGTCGAGCACAAGCTGGAACAGCCGCACTTCATTACCGAGTACCCGTTCGAAGTGTCGCCGCTGGCCCGTCGCAACGACGACAACCCGGCCGTTACCGACCGTTTCGAGCTGTTCATCGGTGGCCGCGAGATCGCCAACGCCTACTCCGAGCTCAACGATGCCGAAGATCAGGCCGAGCGCTTCCTGGCCCAGGTGGCCGAGAAGGACGCGGGTGACGATGAAGCCATGCACTATGACGCCGACTTCGTTCGTGCGCTGGAGTACGGCATGCCGCCGACCGCCGGTGAAGGTATCGGCATCGACCGCCTGGTGATGCTGCTGACCAACTCGCCGTCGATCCGCGACGTCATCCTGTTCCCGCACATGCGTCCGCAGGCTTGAGTGAGCTGAACGAGCCGCCTTTCGAGGCGGCTTTTTCTTGCCTGAAGCTTTATGTTGTCAGTACCGGCCTCTTCGCGGGTAAACCCGCTCCTACAAAGGCCTTGTAGGAGCGGGTTTACCCGCGAAGGGGCCAGCACTGACGAAACACCGCCCATGAGGTATCCCCCGTGACACCCGCCATGCCTGACCAAGGCGCCGCCGGCATCGCCACCGCCGTCGCCGAAAGCGTGCAATACCAAGGCCGCAAGACTGCCCGCCAAGGCAGCGAACAGCGTCGCCAGTTGATTCTCGATGCCGCCATGCGCATTGTCGTGCGCGATGGCGTGCGCGGTGTGCGCCACCGGGCAGTGGCCGCCGAGGCCGGCGTGCCATTGTCGGCCACCACCTACTACTTCAAGGACATCGAGGACCTGCTCACCGATACCTTTGCCCAGTACGTCGAGCGCAGTGCGGCTTACATGGCCAAGCTGTGGGCCAACACCGAGGTGGTGTTGCGCCAGTTGCTGGCACAGGGCGATGGCAGCCCGCAGGCCCGGGCGCGGCTGGCTGACGAGGTGGCGCGCATGACCGCCGACTACGTTCAGCGGCAACTGCTGAACCGCCGTGACTTCCTGATGGCCGAGCAGGCCTTTCGCCAGGAAGCATTGCTGTGCCCGCGACTGGCTGAGCTGGTGTGCGCTCATGAGCAGATCCTGCTGCACGGCACCCGGCAATTGCTGCAAGTCGTGGGCTCGCGGCAGCCGGAGCAGGATGCACAGATGTTGACGGCGATTATCGAGCAGTTGGAATATCAAGGCCTGCTCAAGCAAGCGAATGCGCAAGCCGATGGGCAGATGCTCGCTATGCTTACCCGATACCTGCAGCTGGTGCTGGCATCGGCCTGAGCCGAGAACGACCTTTTCAAGGAGAACCTGATGAGAGCCTGGCGTGTGGTGTTGTTGACTTTGTCATTCCTGCTGCTGGGCGGTTGTCTGGTGACCTTCCATGAGCCTTTGCCCAGCAACCAGGCAGCGCCCAAGGCCTTGCTCGGCAAGTGGAGCAGCAAGGACGCCTGGGGAGAGCCGTTGAAACTGGTGATCAGCCGTAGCGGTGGCGACGCCTACAAGGCAGTGGCCACCGCCAAGGGCAAGGCGCCTGAAGAGTACGTGTTCACCGTGTCACGCCATGGCAACCGCTGGTACTTGTCGGCCGGCGTGCCCAAGCGCCTGGGTGGCAATTTCCTGATTGGCGGCTTCGATATCGTCGACGGCAAGGAGCTGGTGGTCTACAACCTGGATGTCGAGCAGGTACAGCAGGCGGTGGACAACAAGGAACTGACCGGTCGCAGTACCGAAGTGCCGGACGACAACGGCGATGGCGTGCTGATCGATAGCCCGGCGGCGCGGGTGCTGGCCTACCTGGACGACCCGGCCAACTCCGACCTGTTCGTCGAAGTGGCGCGGTTCCAGCGTTCCGGCAAGTAGTGGCCTGTACCGGCCTCTTTGCGGGCAGGCCCGCTCCTACAGGGGCCTTACCAAGCCTGGGCTCCGTGATATCCCTGTAGGAGCGGGCTTGCCCGCGAAGAGGCCGGTACAGGTTTCGTGTACTAGAAAGGAGTCCCCGGTGGACGAATACCAGCAAACCATCCGCGCCCTGTCCGACCGCATCGTCGCGGCACAGACGCCTATCCGGGTCCTGGACGCGGTGAAGTGGGACGACAACATCCGCCAGGGCTTTCTCAAGGCCAAGGGCAAGGAGCCGCCGGCGGTTGATCGTGCCTACTACCAATCGCGTCCGCTGTCGTTCGACTCCAGCGCGGTCAAGGCCGAGTTCCAGGGCATCGAGCGCGACATCATTCGCCAGTTGGGCCAGTTCAACCCGGTCGGGCAGATCATGAAGCGCATGTGCCGCGAATACCGCATGGTGGTGCGCATGCTTGAAGCGCGCGGTACCGAGGACTTCGGCCTGATCTCCCAGGAGCTGTACGGCGCCGCCTCGGATGCTTTCCACGCCGGTGATCCGACCCTGGCCGACCTTGGCCTGATGCTGTCGGACTACCTGAACAACATCGATGGCCGTGGTGACCTCAAGGATGAGCCAAAGAATCTCACCGCCAAGGAGGCGGTGGAGATCCTCCAGCACCGGCTGAACAACGTGTTCGGCGAGGCTGAAGGGACCATTCGCGTGTTCGAGTCCGACGGTATCGTCGCCGATGCCGCAGCCGGTGCCGACTACATCAAGGTGCGTGCCGATGCCATGTTCAACGCCCGCGATGTGCGCGCCCTGGAGGTGCATGAAGGGTTGGTGCATGTCGGCACCACGCTCAATGGCCTGAACCAGCCGATCTGCACCTTCCTGGCCAAAGGCCCGCCCTCATCGACGGTAACCCAGGAGGGCCTGGCGATTCTCATGGAGGTGATCGCCTTTGCCTCCTACCCCAGCCGCCTGCGCAAGCTCACCAACCGCACCCGTGCCATCCACATGGTCGAGGAGGGTGCAGACTTCATGCAGGTCTACGGTTTCTTCCGCGAGCAGGGCTTTGAGATGGCGCAGAGCTACAGCAACGCCAGCCGGGTGTTCCGCGGGTCGGTACCCAACGGCCTGCCATTCACCAAGGACTTGTCCTATCTCAAGGGCTTCATCATGGTTTACAACTACATTCAGTTGGCCGTGAAGAAGGGCAAACTGGAACAGATCCCGTTGCTGTTCTGTGGCAAGACCACCCTGGAAGACATGCGCACCCTGCGCCAACTTGTCGAGGAAGGGTTGGTCGAGCCGCCCAAGTACCTGCCTGAACAGTTCCGCGACCTGAGTGCGTTGTCGGCCTGGATGTGCTTCTCCAACTTCCTCAACCACCTGAGCCTGGATCGCATTGAAGCCGACTACGCGAACATTCTCTGAGCACTGCCGCCTGCTCGTCCTCGGCCTGGCCCTGCTGAGCCTTGGCGGTTGCAGCAGCCTGTTGTTCTACCCCGAGCGTGGTCAGGCCTTCACCCCTGAGCGTGCCAAGCTGGAATACCGCGATGTCACGCTGACCACTGCTGATGGCATCCGCCTTCACGGTTGGTGGCTGCCAGCCAAGGCCGGGGTCGAAGTCAAGGGCACGGTGCTGCACCTGCACGGCAACGGCGGTAACCTGCCAGGGCACCTGGGGGGTAGCTACTGGCTGCCGGAGCAGGGCTACCAGGTGTTGATGATCGATTACCGCGGCTATGGCTTGTCTCAGGGCCAGCCGAGCCTGCCGGAGGTGTACCAGGACATTGCTGCAGCCATGGCCTGGCTGGAGCAGGCGCCCGAGGTCAAGGGCAAGCCACTGGTACTGCTGGGGCAGAGCCTGGGCGGTGCCATGGCCATTCATTACCTGGCGGCCCACCCCGAGCAGCGTCAGCGCTTCAGCGCCCTGGTGTTCGATGGTGTGCCGGCCAGTTACCGCGCGGTGGGGCGCTTTGCGCTCAGCACCTCCTGGATGACCTGGCCATTGCAGGTTCCGCTGTCGTGGCTAGTGCCGGACGGCGACAGCGCGATCCGCTCGATCGAGCGATTGAGCAGCCCGCCCAAGTTGTTTTTCCACAGCATCGACGACAACCTGGTGCCGATGGACAACGGCATCCGCCTTTATCAGCACGCGCCACCACCGCGGGTGCTGCAACTGACCCGGGGGGGGCACGTGCAGACCTTCGCCGACCCTACCTGGCGTCAGGTGATGCTGCGGTTTCTCGATGACCCCAGCCATTTCAACGGCCTGCGGCGGCTTGCCGAAGTGCCCAATTTCCCTGACGAGAAGAACAAGCAATGAGTGAAGAACGCAACGCCATCCCGCTGATCCTGACCGGCGTCGGTAGCATCATCGTGACGGTGGGGGCCTTGTGGTATTACGGTTACCTGCATTTCGCCAAGCCCGAAGATGCCCTGCTGCTGCAGGATTTCACCATGCTCAAGACCATCCCCGGCGAGGACTACAAGGTATCGCTGGACCCGGCGCCGCAAGTGGCCCAGTGCGTCGACGGCGTGCTGGTGCTGTTCGACACCCAGCAGAAAGGCCTGACCGGCGTGCTGGTGGACAACCGCAAGCGCGCGGTGCGCTGCATGGGCGAGGAAACACCGCAGCAGGTGCAGTGAGCCGGCTCTTTCGCGGGCAAGCCCGCGCCTGCGACGACTTCATTGCCCCCTGTAGGAGCGGGTTCACCCGCGAAGAGGCCAGAACAGGCAAAAGAAAGCCCCGCGTCGATCGCGGGGCTTGTCCTTTCAGCTAGCCAGCCTTAGCGCTGAACCTGGCTCACCGAGCGTGGTGCCACCGGCTGGTTGTCGTTGGAGATGGTCACCTCCACCCGACGGTTCTGCGCACGTCCCGAGTTGCTCGAGTTGTCCGCTACTGGGTACTCCTTGCCATAGCCCTGGGAAACGATACGCGCCGGATCTACCCCGGCACGCACCAGTGCCATGCGCACGCTGTTGGCACGGCGCTCGGACAGGGTCTGGTTGTAGTTGGCCGAGCCGACGCTGTCGGTGTAGCCCTCGACGATCACCTTGCGTTCCGGGTTTTCCTGAAGGAACTGGGCCAGCTTGGTGATGTTCGGGTAAGCGCTGCTCTTGAGTTCGGCCTTGTTGAAGTCGAACAGCACGTCGCCGAAGGTCACCAGCGTTCCGCGGTCGGTCTGCTTGGCGTTGAGGCTGTCCTGCAGCTTGGCGATCTGCGCGTCGCGGGCATCCAGCTTGGCCTGGGCGCGCTGGGCCGAGGCATTCTTCAGTTCAGCTTCGGCGGTGCGCAGGGCAATGGTCTGCTTGGCCACTTCGACGCGCTGGTTGGTCAGGTAGGCCAATTGGTCGACTTTCTTCTCGTCTTCACGGTCCATGTAGGCCTTGTCGGCCTTGTTCAGCCAGTCCTGAGCGTCCTTGGTCTCCAGTGCCGCGACTTTGCTCGCTTGCGGGTCGCTCTGCAGCGAGGAGAAGTTGGTGCGGGCCGATTCCAGGTTGGCATTCGGATCGTGCGAGCAGGCAGCAAGACCGACGCTCAGGGCCAGCAGGGCGGGAATCATGACGTGTTTGCGCATAGTGTTCATCCTTTGATCGTGTGCGAAGGCTAAGGTTGGCGGGGCAGGGCTTATTGAGCGCTGCGCAGGCCTTCCTCACGTACGTCCTGAACGCCCTGGCGGGCATCCTGCACGGCCTTCTGGGCTTTAGCTGCCTGGGCCTTGCGTTCGGCGAGGCGAGCATCCCACTCGGCCTGTTGGGCCAGGCGCTTGGCCTCGTCGTACTTCTTGTCATGCATGGCGATTTCGGCTTGCTTGAACTTGTCCTGAGCCGCTTTCATTTCCACGGCGGCGAACTCGGTACCGCCAGCGCTGACGGCGGAGTTCACGGCGGACTGGGTAACGGCATACTGCTCGGTGGGCGGATTGCCCGCACAGCCGGCCAGGACCAGGCTACTGCCCAGCGCCAGCGCGGCCAGCTTGAACCCGCGCACATGAGTGGATGACAGTTGGCTAGTGCGGGTCTTCATGGTGGTCAGCTCCATTGGATCACTCCTGATAACGACGATGTCCGTAGCAGTCCATCGCTCAATCCCTGACAAAACCGCGCGCTTCAGCTCAACGGTGCACGAGGGCAGTGTGCAGGGTTTTAGCGTGATGGCTATTGGCTCCGACTCGAACGTTTTTCGAATAGTTCAGAAAAAAGCGCTGTAATCGAATAACTATTTCTGACTGATCGGTCAGTGCGATTTACCTGGAACTTTCCCAGGCTGGAGCGGTATTCCGGGCCTTGAGCAGGCCCGGAATGCTGGGGCGCAGGATTATTTGTCGGTGTCGACTGTCGCGTTGCTCAAGTTGTGCAGGTGCTGGCGGGACAGGGAGAGAAAGCGCGGTGTAGGACCAACGTCTTCGTACAGCGGGTCGCCTTCTTCGTCGGTGGCGATGACCTGGCGGCCCTGCACATAGGGGAAGCTGGCTTCCAGTTCTTCAAGGGCGGCGGCGACCAGTTCGCCGAGCAGTTCTTCGGCGGTGCGCTTGGGGTACATGTCGATCAGCGCGGCCAGGCGCGCTTCGGACTCCAGGTCCAGATGCAGGACATGGCCGGTACGGCTGAGGGTACCGGCGGCATTCTGTTCCCAGTGCTGGGCGAGTTCACGGATTTTCATGATGACCTCTGTTGACGCCTGGAAAGGCTGCACTGCATGGGAGTGCTGTGCTTTCACTTTAGTTTGGTTTGGCCGATCACGGCTTGCCATCGTCGCCCGGCTGTGGGCACTCTTGGGGGATACCGCCCCCCTGTAGGAGCGGGTTTACCCGCGAACACCGGCAACGCCGGTGCCAGGCACCGCATTGGGCTCTTCACGGGTTAACCCGCTCTGGCACAGGGCGCGCCAAGGCTGAGAGGGATGCAACGGAGAGAGCGCCAGTGACCGATATCGATGTGCGTTTGCGTGAAGATGTCCATGTGTTGGGGGAGCTGCTTGGCGAAACCATTCGCCAGCAGCACGGCGATGCGTTCCTGCAGAAAATCGAGGACATCCGCCACAGTGCCAAGGCCGACCGCCGTGGCCCGGGTGAGCAGCTGAGCTCAACCTTGGCGGACCTGGCCGAAGAAGACCTGCTGCCCGTAGCGAGGGCCTTCAACCAGTTCCTCAACCTGGCCAACATGGCCGAGCAGTACCAGTTGATCCGCCGCCGCGACGCTGACCAGCCCGAGCCGTTCGAAGCGCAGGTACTGCCCGAGCTGCTGGGGCGCTTGAAGCAGGCCGGCCACAGCAACGATGCCCTGGCCCGGCAACTGGCCAAGCTCGATATCCAGTTGGTGCTCACCGCACATCCCACCGAAGTGGCCCGTCGCACGCTGATCCAGAAGTACGACGCGATCGCCGGCCAACTGGCCGCGCAGGACCATCGTGACCTGACCTCGGCAGAACGCCAGCAAGTGCGTGAACGCCTGCGCCGGCTGATCGCCGAGGCCTGGCACACCGAGGAAATCCGCCGTACCCGGCCTACGCCGGTAGACGAAGCCAAGTGGGGTTTCGCAGTGATCGAGCATTCACTGTGGCATGCCATCCCCAGCCACCTGCGCAAGGTCGACAAGGCTCTGCTGGAGGCCACTGGCCTGCGCCTGCCACTGGAGGCCGCGCCGATTCGCTTTGCCTCGTGGATGGGTGGGGACCGTGATGGCAACCCCAATGTAACGGCTGCCGTCACCCGCGAAGTACTCCTGCTGGCGCGCTGGATGGCCGCCGACCTGTTCCTGCGCGACATCGATGCACTGGCCGCCGAGTTGTCCATGCAGCAGGCCAACGACGCCCTGCGCAAACAGGTTGGCGACAGTGCCGAACCCTACCGCGCTGTGCTCAAGCAACTGCGCGACCGCCTGCGTGCGACACGCGCATGGGCGCATTCGGCCTTGACCAGCAAGCAACCGGCCGGTGCCGACGTGCTGGTGGACAACCGCGAGCTGATCGCGCCGCTGGAGCTGTGCTACCAGTCACTGCACGAATGCGGCATGGGCGTGATCGCCGAGGGGCCGCTGCTTGACTGCCTGCGTCGTGCGGTGACCTTCGGCCTGTTCCTGGGCCGCCTGGACGTACGCCAGGACGCTGCCCGCCACCGTGATGCGCTGACCGAGATTACCGATTACCTGGGCCTGGGGCGTTACGCCGACTGGGATGAGGAGCAGCGCATCGCGTTTCTCCAGGCCGAGCTGAAAAACCGCCGGCCCCTGCTACCTGCGCATTTCAAGCCGCAGGCGGACACCGCCGAAGTGCTGGCGACCTGCCGGGAAGTGGCCGCTGCGCCGGCCGCCTCGCTGGGGTCTTACGTCATCTCCATGGCCGGTGCCGCCTCGGATGTATTGGCGGTGCAACTGTTGCTCAAGGAAGCCGGCCTGACCCGCCCCATGCGTGTGGTGCCACTGTTCGAGACCTTGGCCGACCTCGACAATGCCGGCCCGGTCATGCAGCGCCTGCTTGGCCTGCCGGGCTACCGCGCGGGCCTGCGCGGCCCGCAGGAAGTGATGATCGGCTACTCCGATTCGGCCAAGGACGCCGGCACCACCGCTGCTGCCTGGGCGCAGTACCGGGCTCAGGAAAACCTGGTGCGTATCTGTGCCGAGCATCAGGTCGAGCTGCTGCTGTTCCACGGCCGTGGCGGTACGGTCGGGCGAGGCGGCGGCCCGGCCCATGCCGCGATCCTGTCGCAGCCGCCGGGTTCGGTGGCGGGGCGTTTCCGCACCACCGAGCAGGGTGAAATGATTCGCTTCAAGTTCGGTTTGCCGGGCATCGCCGAGCAAAACCTCAACCTGTACCTGGCTGCCGTCCTTGAAGCCACGCTGTTGCCACCACCGCCCCCGCAGCCGGCCTGGCGTGAGGTGATGGACCAGTTGGCCGCCGATGGTGTCCAGGCCTACCGCAGCGTGGTACGGGAGAATCCCGATTTCGTCGAGTACTTCCGCCAGTCGACGCCAGAACAGGAGCTGGGGCGCCTGCCGTTGGGCAGCCGCCCGGCCAAGCGTCGTGCCGGGGGCATCGAAAGCCTGCGGGCCATCCCGTGGATCTTCGGCTGGACCCAGACCCGGCTGATGCTGCCGGCCTGGCTGGGCTGGGAAACGGCGCTGACCAATGCCTTGGCCCGTGGTCAGGGAGAGTTGCTGGCGCAAATGCGCGAGCAATGGCCGTTCTTCCGCACCCGCATCGACATGCTGGAAATGGTACTGGCCAAAGCGGATGCGCAAATTGCCGAGGCCTACGACGAACGTCTGGTGCAACCGCACTTGCGTCCTTTAGGTGCGCACCTGCGCGACCTATTGTCGCAGTCATGCCAGGTCGTGCTGGGTCTGACCGGGCAGCCGGTGCTACTGGCGCACAGCCCCGAGACACTGGAATTCATTAGCCTGCGCAATACCTATCTGGACCCGTTGCACCGCCTGCAGGCAGAGTTGCTGGCCCGCTCGCGCAGCCGCGAAGCCGCTCTGGACAGCCCGTTGGAGCAGGCCTTGCTGGTGACCGTGGCGGGTATTGCCGCCGGGCTGCGCAACACCGGCTAAGGGCGAGCCCGGGCCATGTCTGGTGACGGCCATACAGGCCCGGCACAATGACGGGGAGGGCGGTTGCGCCAGGCGCAACCGCCTGCCCGGTCAGCCGCAAGTGGCGCATTCCTGCAACTTTGGGACGCTTGTCTGGCTGCCGGGCGCTGTGTATCTTGAGCAGCCTTCTGACCGATTTATGGTCATACCCGATTATCCGGACTTGGCCCTGGTCGCCGAATCCATTGAATTTCATACAAAAATTTGAGGAGCACAAGATGCGCGTAATTCTGCTGGGAGCTCCCGGGGCCGGTAAAGGTACTCAGGCAAAGTTCATCACCGAAAAGTTCGGTATTCCACAGATCTCCACCGGTGACATGCTGCGTGCCGCCGTCAAGGCCGGCACCCCGCTGGGCCTGGAGCTGAAGAAAGTCATGGATGCCGGTCAGCTGGTCTCCGACGAGTTGATCATCAGCCTGGTGAAGGAGCGCATCGCTCAGCCTGATTGCGCCAACGGCTGCCTGTTCGACGGCTTCCCACGCACCATCCCGCAGGCCGAAGCCATGGTCGCTGCCGGTGTCGACATTGATGCCGTGGTCGAAATTGCCGTGGACGACGAAGAAATCGTCGGCCGCATGGCTGGCCGCCGCGTGCACCTGGCCTCGGGCCGTACCTACCACATTCAGTACAACCCGCCGAAAGTGGAAGGCAAGGACGACCAGACCGGTGAAGACCTGATCCAGCGTGACGACGACAAAGAAGAAACCGTTCGCCATCGCCTGTCGGTCTACCACAGCCAGACCAAGCCGCTGGTGGATTTCTACCAGAAGCTGTCGGCTGCCAATGGCGGCAAGCCGAAGTACAGCCACATCGAAGGTGTCGGCTCGGTTGAAGCCATCACCGCCAAGGTCCTGGCAGCCCTGAGCTGATCCGGCGCCTGACGCACCTCGACAACGGCCCGCTTCTGTGGGAGCGGCCTTGTGTCGCGAAAGGGCTGCAGAGCAGCCCCAGATAATGGTGTGATACCGCTGAAACCCTGGGGCCGCTTTGCGGCCCTTTTCGCGACGCAAGGTCGCTCCTCCAGGGCCAGTGCAGGCTTTGAAATCAGCGTGATGGGCCGCACAGCGGCCCCCTCGGGACACAACGCCGCTGCTGCTCTATACTGCCGCTCTTTTTCATTCGCATCTGGATACCCGTTCGATGACCACCCTGCTGGCCCTGGATACCGCCACCGAAGCCTGTTCCGTCGCGCTGCTGCATGACGGCAAGGTAACCAGCCATTACGAGGTGATCCCGCGCATGCATGCCCAGAAGCTGCTGCCGATGATCAAGCAACTGCTGGCCGACGCTGGCGTGGCACTGAATGCGCTGGATGCCATTGCCTTTGGCCGTGGCCCGGGCGCGTTCACCGGCGTGCGTATTGCCATCGGGGTTGTGCAAGGCCTGGCCTTCGCCCTCGAACGCCCAGTGCTGCCGGTGTCCAACCTGGCCGCTTTGGCCCAGGGTGCATTGCGCGAGCATGGCGTGCAGCAGGTGGCAGCTGCCATCGATGCGCGCATGGATGAAGTGTACTGGGGCTGCTACCAGGCCACGGCGGGCGAAATGCGCCTGGTCGGCCGTGAAGCCGTGTTGCCGCCCGAGCAGGTGGCGCTACCGGCAGGCAGCAATGGCGAGTGGTTCGGTGCCGGTACCGGATGGGGCTATGCCGAGCGCCTGGCGGTACAGGTGGCGGCTAGCAACCCGGGTGCCTTGCCCAACGCCCTGGACGTCCTCAGCCTGGCCACCTTTGCCTGGGCCCGTGGCGAGGCAATCGTCGCCGAGCAGGCGCAACCGGTTTATCTGCGCGATAATGTAGCCACGCCCAAGAAGCACTGAGTGCTGTTCGTCGATTATCGCCGAACACGCTAAAACCTTTTGCGCGATCTGTGGTCCAGTTATCACTCAAGCATTAGCGACGGAACTCTGATGCTGCTAAATTGCCATCATTGGTCCTGAGTGCTCATGCCATGCGTATCGACGGTTTCTCATCGCAGTCCTACCCGCTCAAGCGCCTCTCGCGCAAAGCAGCGGTGCGTGACGAGGCCATCGACGACGCCGAGGTGATCGAGGAGGCAGAAGCCGCCCCGCAGGAAGCCACCGCCCGCCGCCCTGGTGGTGGCCTGCCAGCCCGCCAGCAGGACATGGTTTTCCCTCGCGCCCGTGACCGCCGCACCGCCACCGCACTGGCCAGCTACCTGAGCACTGCAGGCTTTACTGACTGGGACATGGAAGTACTGGGGCTCGACCTGTACATTTGATGGATGAATCCCCTACCACTGCCTTACTTTCTCGGTTGCCCGTCGTGGAGCGAAAACGCCTGGCGCGACTACCTGTACCCCGCTGACGCCAACAGTAATCAAATGCTTGGCTTCTACAGCCAGGTATTCAACGCCGTCGAAGGCAACACCACGTTCTACGCACGTCCCGCTCCCGGCACCATTGCCCGCTGGGCGCAGGTCATGCCAGAGCACTTTCGCTTCACTGCCAAGTTTCCGCGGGATGTCAGCCATGAGGGCGACCTGCGTGACCAGCTTGAGCCTGCCTTCGATTTCACCCGGCTGATGGCCCCGCTGGGCCAGCGCGTATCACCCTACTGGCTGCAGTTGCCGGCCCAGTTCGGCCCGGCGCGGCTGGGTGAGCTTTGTCACTTCCTCGATCAGATTGCCGTGCCCGTGGCTGTGGAAGTGCGCAACCAGGCCTTTTTTGCCAAGGGTGAGGAAGAACGCCTGCTCAACCGCCTGCTGCACGAACGCGGTGTGGAGCGTATCTGCCTCGACCCGCGCGCGCTGTTCAGTTGCACCTCGCGCGACCCTGCCGTGCTGCATGCGCAGTCGAAGAAGCCCAAGGTGCCACCGCGGCCGGCAGCCTTCAGCCAGCACCCTCAGGTTCGCTTCATCGGCCATCCGGAACTGGAGGCCAACCACACCTTCCTCAGCCCTTGGGTAGAAAAAGTCGCCGCCTGGATCGAGGAAGGCCGCAATCCCTATATCTTCCTGCACACCTCGGACAATCGCCTGGCTGCGGCGCTGGCCCAGCGTTTCCATCAGCGCCTGATGGCACGCTTGCCGGGCCTGGCACCTTTGCCGGAATTGCCGCGCGCCCCTGAGGTCGAACAATTGGGGCTACTCTGACCTTTCCCTGACTGCCGGAGGTTGAACCATGGATGTGCAAACCCTGCGAGCTGAGGCCTTCAAGGCGTTACACGCGCGCGACGGCGCGTTCGTCATCCCCAACCCGTGGGATGCCGGCTCCGCCAAGTTGCTCGCCAGCCTGGGTTTCGAGGCGCTGGCTACCACCAGTGCAGGCCTGGCCTTCAGCCTTGGCCGGCCGGACGCCGAAGGCGCCTTGAGCCTGGACGATACGCTGGACAGTGCCGGCGAGATCGTCGATGCCACCGCGCTACCGGTGGCCGCCGATCTGGAAAACGGCTTTGGCGACTTGCCCGAAGACTGTGCCCAGACCATTCTGCGTGCCGCCGAAATTGGCCTGGTGGGCGGTTCCATCGAAGATGCCAGTGGCCGCAGTGATGCGCCCATCTATGACTTCGGGCTGGCTGTGGAGCGCGTGCGCGCTGCCGTACAGGCTGCGCGAAGCCTGCCATTCCCGTTCACCTTGTGCGCCCGTGCAGAAAACCTGCTGCACGGGCGCATGGACCTCGACGACACCATCCTGTGCCTGCAAGCCTATGCCGAAGCCGGTGCCGACGTGCTCTACGCCCCCGGGCTGCGCACCGTGGAGGAAATCCGTGCCGTGGTGCAGGCAGTCGCACCGCGCCCTGTGAATGTGCTGATGGGCATGGCGGGCGTGCCGCTGAGCGTCAACCAGTTGCAGGACCTGGGCGTGCGCCGCGTCAGCGTTGGCTCGTCGCTGGCCCGTGCTGCACTCGGGGCCTTCTACCGGGCCGCGCAGGAAATTCGCGATGAGGGCACGTTCGGCTACGGTGAGCAGGCAATGCCGTTTGCCCAACTGAACGACCTGTTCCGCCGCTGATGAGGGCATTGCTGGCGCTACTGGCCAGCCTGCTGACGGTGGCCGGCCTGGCCTGGCACTTCGGCTGGCGCCTGCCTCTCACATGGAACCCCTGGGCGCCGCTGGACGTACGCCAGCCGCCCAACCTGCTGACCCCCTACAAACTGTCGCGCCTGCGCGATGACCCAGCGCTGTGCCGGCAGGCGCTCGAAACCAGCCACCTGCGTTACCGGGCACAAGCCGACAGCCCGGCGTCGGCCAACTGCCCGCTGCAGAACGTATGGCGTATCGAGGGCGGCCTGGCGCGGTTGGGCAGCAGCTTTATGGCCAGTTGCCCGTTGGCGGTGGCCTATGCACTGTTCGAAAACCATGGGTTGCAGCCGGCGGCGCAGGAGGTATTTGGGCAACCGGTGACGCAGGTCGATCACCTGGGCAGCTTTGCCTGCCGCAATGTCTACCACCGTAAGCAGGGCCGTTTGAGCCAGCACGCCACGGCCAATGCCTTGGACATCAGCGGTTTCCGCCTGCAGGACGGCCAGCGGATCGTGCTGGCGCGTGACTGGCAGGCGGGTGGGCAGAAGGCCGAATTCCTGCGTCGGGTGCAGCGGGCGGCTTGCGAGAGCTTCAGCACGGTGCTGGGGCCGGACTACAACGCGGCTCACCACAATCACTTTCACCTGGACATGGGGCGCTGGCAGGTGTGCCGCTAGCCTCAGGCGTGAGCGCGCACGTTGTTCAGCACCACTGGGCGCGCCCAGTGGATGTCGAACGCCAGGTCATTCTGCTGCTTGGCCAGGGTGGGGTCGTCGAACGGTTCCGGGGCCGGGTCCAGCAGGTTGCGTTCCAGCTCGGCGATGGGCAGGAACAGCGACCGCGGCGTGGGGCCAGGGCCGGGTTCGGCGATCGGCTGACCCTGGCTCATCACCACCGGGCGCAGCCAGCTGTTGTTGATGTCGAGCTGACGCTGCTGCTCGATCAGTTCCATGGCGCTGAACGGCTCGGGGGCCGGCGGCAGCAGCTTGGCTTCAAGCTCGGCCTTGGGCAGAAACAACGGTTCGGGCGGCGCCACGATGGTGTCGTGCACCGGGCAGGCGCGCTGGGCGTCGATCAACGCCAGTGCACGGGCGCCGCCGATGGGTTCGCCGCTGTCCTGGTCGTACTGCACGAACGACTGGCTGATGCCGTCTACGGGCTCTTCCTGCTGCTCGGCCATCGCCCGGGCAAAGAAATCCTGCCACAGGTGGCTGACGCCCCCAAGTGCCTGGGTGTTGTGCTGACTGTAGTTGCCGACAGGCGACAAATAGGTCAAGCCGATGGGAAGAGTATCTGACATGGCAGTCGTGCGCGCTGTGCTCTGGCAGAATAGCGGGATATTGCCTGTATCGGCCGTGGCTGCCGATTCATTAAGGGCTTGGTTTGATTTTTCGGGTGTGAACGATGGAAGAGCAAGGCACGGGTATCAGGGTCGAGGCGATGACAGCTGAGTATGCGCAACAGGCCAGGGCGTGGGCTGAACGCCTGGGCCTGCCGCTGCAGGACGATACCGCCGCCTTCGCGGTGCAGGTGGGCGCCGACGGCTTGCAGATTCAGCAACTGGGCCCGCAGGCGCCTGGGCCGGTGCGTGTGGACTTCGTCGAAGGCCAGGCTGCGCATCGCCGCCAGTTTGGCGGTGGCAACGGGCAGATGATCGCCAAGGCTGTGGGGATTGCCCAAGGTATCCGGCCGCAGGTACTGGATGCCACGGCGGGGCTGGGCAAGGACGCGTTCGTGCTGGCCAGCCTTGGCTGCCAGATGACCCTGATCGAGCGCCAGCCGCTGATTGCCGCGCTGCTGGAGGACGGCCTGGCGCGGGCGCGGGCGGATGAAGAGGTGGGCCCGATTGTCGGGCGCATGCGCCTGCTGACCGGCAACGCCATCGAGCGCATGCGCGCCTGGGAAGGGGAGGCGCCGCAGGTGATCTACCTCGACCCGATGTTCCCGCACCGGGACAAGAGCGCCCTGGTGAAAAAGGAAATGCGCGTGTTCCGGCCTTTGGTCGGTGACGACCTGGATGCCCCGGCCCTGCTCGAAGCCGCCCTGGCGCTGGCCAGCCACCGTGTGGTGGTGAAGCGCCCACGCAAGGCACCGATCATCGATGGGCCGAAGCCCAGTCATAGCCTGGAAGGCAAGTCGAGCCGGTATGACATCTATCCGAAGAAGGCTTTGAAGGGATAGTGTTTATGCAGGGGGAATGTTGCACTGAGTTGATAAATAATTTCTTCTCAGTGCACGTATCTATGGTGTAGCACTGGGCTGCCTTATGGATGTAGGGGTGGTGGGTGGTAGATAGTAGCGCGTCTTACCCTTGTAAAATCCAACTGCCATTTTACTGAGCAGTTTCTGCGTAGCTAAATCGTCGGCATTTGCTTTTGCTGGTGCTTCGAATGCAGCACTTATTGAGGCGTTGGCTTCCCATATTTCCTTTTCAGTATATGCATTGGGGTTGGCGGATATCTCTTTGTCTGCTTCTTTCTGTATGTTCTCGATATGTTCTAAACGTTTTTTAGAGTCAGCCAGGTCTCTATCGGCTAGTTTTTTAAGTTCACGATATTTTCTTCTTCCGAAACTGTTTTCCTTGCTAAGCGGTTTCCCGCTGTTGCGTTGGGCCTCCATTCTGTTTAGTTTGGAATACAGCTGACTTCTGTGGATTCCTTTTAACATTTTTAAGGTTCGCATCAGAAAGTGACCCGAAGGATCGATATTGTTTATTGGCTCACTTTCACAGTATGCCCACCTTTTTCAAAGGGTGATAAGTTGTCTGGACTGAAAAAGCGCATCAACGCTGGATTGAAAACTCGGTAACCGCTTCCCAGCATGTAGCCGATCGCTGTGGGTAACCACCATTGCCCCGTAAATCGGGGTAGTGCCAGGCAACCTGCTGCCAAACTGTCTTGGCCATATGGACTATAAGCGATTGGGGTAAGGCTTTTGGACGCAATGCAGACGGTTGAGCCTTGCGCGTCGGTAGCCAATAAACGTGCTAGTGAATTTTGGCTGGATATTTCGCATAGATTTTGGCCGCTGCTGCTGATAACTGCACGGTGATAATCGTGAGTGCGCATCGTGGCAATGTTGCTGCCTTTATAAAAAAGCTTTAGCTTTTCTGATGTCATGGCGAATGTACTCATGCGCAAGGTTGATATAAGCATGCTGGATGAGTGGCGCATCGTATACTGGTAGAAATGCTAGGTATGATTATTGGTTCGACGGACCCTGTCTAGCGACAGCCCTAGTTGATTGGCTGTACCTGCTCCAAGGAGGAGTGGCCTTCTATCGTGACAGGGCTGCAAGACAGCCCCGGGATTCTAGCGATGTCGCGAGTATTGTCCGGCCCGCTTTGCGGCCCTATCGCGACACAAGGCCGCTCCAGGGGATTGCGCATGCCAGATGATAGTGTTTTCAGGGCTGGAACGCCCTCAAGAACACCCCCACCACCTCGCGCACATGCGCCTCGGCTTCATCGCCCTCTAGCGGCCCCGCACAACCCAGCAGCAAGCGGTAATCTGGCGCCCCCTTGACCAGGCAGAAGAAATGCTCCGCCGCCCTCAAGGGGTTGTCGATGCGCAGCAGCCCGCGCTCATGTGCCCCGCGCAGTAGCGCTTCCATGCCTGCGAGCACGCGCTTGGGCCCGGCTTCGTAGAAGTACTCGCCAAAACTCGGGTCCAGGCTGCCCTGGGCCATGATCAGGCGGCTGAGCTTGACCGCTTCGTCACTGCTGATAAGCGCCTGGAAGTTGCGGGCAATGGTCAGCAGCACGTCTTCCACCGGCACCCCCTCGGGATACTCGAACAGCAGGTCAGGCAACTGGATCTGGCAGGTGGCCATGACCGCCGAGCAGAACAGGGTCTGCTTGTCGGTGAAGTGGCTGTACACGGTAAGCTTTGAAACACCTGCCGCCGCAGCGACCGCATCCATGCTGGTGTTGGCGTAGCCAAGGCTGAGGAACAGCGCCTTGGCCGCTTCGAGAATCGCCTCGCGCTTGGCCAGGTCCTTGGGCCGGCCCGGGCCGATGGGTGCGTCGTTGGACATTGTGGTCTGCATCTGGTTGAAGGTTCACCATCTTAACGGGTCACGCGCCATCCGGCTAAAGCCAGGCTGCATTATCTGCTGTCTGCCAGTGGACAGTTGATTGACAAGAATGTCGTTGCGAAGGTGCCGTTGACCACCCACTGCGCACCCAGGCGCGAAACGCGGGGGGTAATGGGCTCAAACCGCACCCTCGAAAAACCCGCGCATACCCTTCCCGGCATCGTTGCGCTGATTTAATATACCAGCCAGTACAAATATTAAATGTGCACTCCGCGAAAGGATTCATCATGTTGCGCCATGCCTTGTCCATCGCTCTGCCCGCCGCCGCTGCCCTGCTTCTGGCGGCGTGTGGTCAGGAAGCCGCCCCACCCGCCGCGCCGCGCCCGGCGCTGGTGGTGCAGCCACAGCCTGCCGAAGCCGCTGCCGACAGTTACCCCGGCGAAGTGCGCGCGCGCTTCGAGCCGGAGCTGGCCTTCCGCATTGGCGGCAAGGTCAGCAAGCGACTGGTGGAGGAGGGGCAGCGGGTCAAGGCCGACCAGCCGCTGGCCGAGCTGGACCCGCAGGACGTGCGCCTGCAACTTGAAGCCAATCGCGCCCAGCTGGCGGCTGCCGAGGCCAATCTGGCATTGGTGCGCGCCGAGCGCGACCGCTACCAGAAGTTGCTGGAGCGGCAGATGGTCAGCCACTCCCAGTTCGACAACGCCGAAAACCTCTACCGCGCCGGCCTTGCCCGTCTGAAGCAGGCCAAGGCCGAGTTCGAGGTGGCGGGCAACCAGGCCGAATATGCCGTATTGCGTGCGCCGCAGGCCGGGGTGATTGCCAAGCGCCAGGTTGAAGTGGGCCAGGTGGTCGCCGCCGGGCAGACCGTGTTCACCCTTGCCGCCGATGGCGAGCGAGAAGTGGCCATCGGCTTGCCGGAGCAGCAGTTCGCCCGCTTCGCTGTGGGCCAACCGGTGAGCGTGGAGCTGTGGTCTAACCCGCAGGCGCGTTTTCAGGGGCGCATTCGCGAGCTGTCACCGGCCGCCGACCCGCGCTCGCGCACGTTCGCGGCGCGCATCGCCTTTACCACGGCCGCCGTACCGGCCGAGCTGGGCCAGAGCGCCCGGGTGTTCATCGCCAAGGATGGGCTGATCCCGCTGGCGGTACCGCTGTCTGCCGTGACTGCGGAAAACGGTCAGGCCTATGTCTGGCGGGTGAACAAGGAAAGCCGCCTGGAGCGGGCGACCGTGCGCCTGGGGGCTTATGGCAGCGACAGCGTGCCGGTGCTCGAAGGCCTGGACCCGGGTGACTGGGTGGTTGCCGCTGGTGGCCATGTACTGCGCGAGGGCCAGGAGGTACGCCCCGTGGACCGCAGCAACCGTGTAGTGAACCTGACGGCCAAGGAGTAAGTCCCGATGGGTTTCAACCTTTCTGCCTGGGCGCTGCGCAACCGCCAGATCGTCCTGTTCCTGATGATCCTGCTGGCCGTCATTGGCGCCATGTCGTACACCAAGCTTGGCCAGAGCGAGGATCCGCCATTCACCTTCAAGGCCATGGTCATCCGCACCCTGTGGCCAGGCGCCAGCGCTGAAGAAGTGTCGCGACAGGTGACCGAGCGCATCGAAAAGAAGCTGATGGAAACCGGTGAGTACGAGAGAATCGTCTCGTTCTCTCGCCCCGGCGAATCGCAGGTTACTTTCATGGCCCGTGACTCGCTGCACTCCAAGGACATCCCCGCGTTGTGGTACCAGATCCGCAAGAAGGTTGCGGACATTCGCCACACCTTGCCGCCGGAGATCCAGGGCCCGTTCTTCAACGACGAGTTCGGCACCACCTTCGGCAATATCTATGCGCTGACTGGCGAAGGCTTTGACTATGCGGTGCTCAAGGACTACGCCGACCGTATCCAGATCCAGCTGCAGCGGGTCAAGGATGTGGGCAAGGTCGAGCTGATCGGCCTGCAGGACGAGAAAGTCTGGATTGAGCTGTCCAACCTCAAGCTGGCCACCCTCGGCGTGCCCCTGGAAGCCGTGCAGAAGGCGTTGCAAGAACAGAACGCGGTGAGCACCGCCGGTTTCTTCGAGACGCCCAGCGAGCGCTTGCAACTGCGCGTGAGCGGGCGTTTCGACAGTGTCGAGCAGATCCGCCAGTTCCCCATTCGCGTGGGGGATCGCACCTTCCGGATTGGTGATGTCGCCGAGGTGCACCGTGGCTTCAACGACCCACCTGCACCGCGCATGCGCTTCATGGGCGAGGATGCCATTGGCCTGGCGGTGTCGATGAAAGACGGTGGCGACATCCTGGTACTGGGCAAGGCCTTGGAAGGCGAGTTCGAGCGCCTGGCGCATAACCTGCCTGCCGGCATGGCGCTGCGCAAGGTTTCGGATCAACCGGCGGCGGTGAAGGCCGGCGTGGGCGAGTTCGTGCAGGTGCTGGTCGAGGCGTTGGTCATTGTGCTGCTGGTGAGCTTCTTCTCGCTGGGCCTGCGCACTGGCCTGGTGGTGGCGCTGGCCATTCCGCTGGTGTTGGCCATGACCTTTGCCGCCATGCATTACTTCGGCATCGGCCTGCACAAGATTTCCCTTGGCGCGCTGGTGCTGGCCCTGGGCTTGCTGGTGGACGACGCGATCATTGCCGTGGAGATGATGGCGATCAAGATGGAGCAGGGCTATGACCGCCTCAAGGCAGCCAGCTATGCCTGGACGAGTACGGCCTTCCCGATGCTCACCGGGACGCTGATCACGGCAGCAGGCTTTCTGCCAATTGCCACCGCGGCCTCCAGCACCGGCGAATATACCCGGTCGATCTTCCAGGTGGTCACCATCGCTTTGCTGACCTCTTGGGTGGCGGCCGTGGTGTTTGTGCCTTACCTGGGCGAGCGCCTGCTACCCGACCTGGCCAAGCTGCATGCCGCGCGCCATGGCAAGGACGGCCATGCGCCCGACCCCTACGCCACCCCGTTCTACCAGCGCGTGCGACGGCTGGTGGAGTGGTGCGTACGGCGGCGCAAGACGGTAATCCTGCTGACCGTTGCCGCTTTTGTCGGCAGCCTCCTGCTGTTCCGCTTCGTACCCCAGCAGTTCTTCCCGGCCTCCGGGCGCCCGGAGCTGATGGTTGACCTGAAACTGGCCGAAGGCGCCTCGCTGGCCAATACCGCCGAGCGGGTCAAGCAGCTGGAGGCGCTGCTCAAGCAGCAGGACGGTATCGACAACTACGTGGCCTATGTGGGCACCGGCTCGCCGCGCTTCTACCTGCCGCTGGACCAGCAACTGCCGGCAGCCAGCTTTGCCCAGTTCGTGGTGCTGGCCAAGTCGATGGAAGACCGCGAACGCCTGCGCAGTTGGCTGATCAGCACGGTGGACCAGCAGTTCCCCGACCTGCGCGCCCGGGTCACGCGTCTGGAAAATGGCCCACCCGTGGGTTACCCGGTGCAGTTCCGGGTCACTGGCGAGCATATCGAGAAGGCCCGTGCACTGGCCCGTGAAGTGGCGGACAAGGTGCGCGAGAACCCGCATGTGGTGAACGTGCACCTGGACTGGGAGGAACCCAGCAAGGCGGTGTTCCTCGAAATCGACCAGGACCGCGCCCGTGCGCTGGGCGTGAGCACTTCGCACCTGGCGAGCTTCCTGCAAAGCTCGCTGATCGGTACCACGGTCAGCCAGTACCGCGAGGACAACGAACTGATCGAGATCCTGCTGCGCGGCACCCGGCAGGAACGCAGCGAGCTGGGCAACCTGGGTAGCCTGGCGTTGCCCACCGACAATGGCCAGAGCGTGGCGCTGTCGCAGGTGGCGACCCTGGAGTACGGCTTTGAAGAAGGCATTATCTGGCACCGCAACCGCTTGCCGACGGTGACCGTGCGTGCCGATATCTACGACCAGGAGCAGCCGGCGACGCTGGTGAAGCAGATTCTGCCGACCCTGCAGGACATCCGCGCCAAGCTGCCCGATGGCTACCTGCTGGAGGTGGGCGGCACGGTGGAGGACTCCGAACGGGGGCAGAAATCGGTGAATGCCGGCATGCCACTGTTCATCGTGGTGGTCCTGAGCTTGCTGATGATCCAGCTGCGCAGTTTCTCGCGCACGGTGATGGTGTTCCTCACCGCGCCGCTGGGGCTGATCGGTGTGACCCTGTTCCTGCTGGTGTTCCGCCAGCCGTTCGGCTTTGTCGCCATGCTCGGCACCATTGCCCTGGCGGGGATGATCATGCGCAACTCGGTGATCCTGGTGGATCAGATCGAGCAGGACATCGCAGCGGGGATGGAGCGCTGGCAGGCGATCATCGAGGCTACGGTGCGGCGCTTCCGGCCGATCGTGCTGACCGCGCTGGCGGCGGTGCTGGCCATGATCCCGTTGTCGCGTAGTGTGTTCTATGGACCGATGGCGGTGGCGATCATGGGCGGGTTGATCGTGGCCACGGTGCTAACACTGCTGTTCCTGCCGGCGTTGTATGCGGCGTGGTTCAGGGTGAAGAAGGGCTGAAGACCGCTGGGGGAGGGCTTGGCCCTCCCTTCGCGGGTAAACCCGCTCCTACGACGGCCTGTGTCCAACCCCGCCGCCGTGTAGGAGCGGGTTTACCCGCGAATACGGTGGCGGCAGCAACGGTGAGCGGCTGGTGAAAATTGGCCAGCAGGCCCGGCCCTTTCGCGGGTGAACCCGCTCCTACAGAGGACCGCGCAGGCTTTTCGATCAGTGTAGGAGCGGGTTTACCCGCGAATACGGTAGCGGCAGCAACGGTGAACGGCTGGTGAAAATTGGCCAGCAGGCCCGGCCCTTTCGCGGGTGAACCCGCTCCTACAGCGCGCCGAAGACCTTCTTGGCCAGGCTGGTAGCCGCAGCTGCCGGGTTCTGGCGAATGCTCTGCTCCTGTTTGCCGATCATCTCGAACAAACCATCCAACGCCTTCTCGGTCACGTAGTTCTCGATATTGGCGTCATCCTTGACCAGCCCCAGGCCTTTGGCCTGGGCGGCGAAGGCATTGTACTGCTGGGCCACGCCAACCTTGTCGGTGGCCTGCTTGACGATTGGCAGGAACTTGGCGCGGATCTGCTCGCGGCTGCTTTTGTTCAGGTACTGGGTGGCCGAGTCGTCACCGCCGCTGAGGATGCCTTTGGCGTCGGTCACACTCATGTTCTTCACGGCATCCACCAGAATCGCCTGGGCCTGCGGCACGGCGGCCTCGGCGGCTTTGTTCATGCTGGTTTCCAGGGCTTCGACCTGTTCACCCTTGCCGAACATTTTCATCGCCTTGGCGGCTTTGCCCAGGTTGCCTGGCAGCTCGATGCGCACGTCCGGGTTGTTGCTGAAGCCGCCTGGGGTGCTCAGTTGCTTGACGGCCAGCTGCGCACCTTGGGTCAGGGCATCTTTCAGGCCGCCGGTGGCGTCTTTCTGGCTGAGGTCGCCCAGCGACAGGGCCAGGGCACTGGCCGACAGCAGCAGGCCGGCGCACAGGGTGGTGAAGCGCAGGGAAGTGCGGATCATGAAGCTTTCCTTGTAAACGGATGAGTGCGGGTATCAGCGAACCTGATCTACCTTGATGCGTACCGATTGCGGGTCACTGCCATCAAGCGCGACACCGTGGTGTTCGGTATTGATGAACAGCAACTTGCCATTCAGCTCGATGCGCGCGCTCACCGCATAGCGGTGGCCAGGCTTGACCTGCGCGGGGTCATAGGTGAGATGGAACGGCAGCGGCACGTTGCCTTTGACCGGGCCGGCCTGGCGCGCCAGGGTCACGGCAGGGGCGTCCATCAGCGACACATCCTGCAGTTCCACGCTCAGGGTGGCGGCAGGCGGCAGGGCAATGCGCTGCAGGTAGAAGACTTCACCGTCCAGGCTGGCCTGGTTGGGTGGGGTTTGGCTGGAGCAGGCTGCAAGCAGGGATGCGCAACACAGCATAAAGAGCTTTTTCATGGAATCTCCGGTGTCCTTGGAGCTGGCTTGTGGCCAACCCCACGGACTTTAGCGGATTTTGCCGACCGATGAACCGTTAGAGGGTCGAAGTTTCCAACCCGTCGTCACGGTGCAGGGCCACTTGGCGGATCGACAGGCGCAGCTCGGCCGACAGCACTCGCTTGGCCACGCCCTCGGCCAGCTCGCCGAGTTTGTCGTGATAACCCAGCTTGCCTTGCGCATCGGCGTGCAGCACCCCTTGCTGGAGCAGGGTCTGGATGAAGTGGCGAAACAGCGTCTTGTCGAAGAACTCCGGTGCGTTCAGGCCATGCAGGATCGACAGGCGCTGGGCCATCATCACGCACAGGTCTTCCAGCGCTTCGGCGCTCAGGCTGTTCTGCCCGCTGTTGATCAGCAGCGAGGTGGCCATGTAGAAGCGCTGCAGGGTCTGGGTGATGGTGCGGGCGAGCAGGGTCAGCAACACGAACTGCCGCGAGCTGGGCGCCGGGCGCACGTACAGGTCGTTGTCCTGGCGCAGCAGGCCCTGTTCCACCAGCGCGACCAGCCATTGGTCGATGACCTCGTCCAGCTGTTCTGGCGTCCAGCGCAGGAACAGTTCGGCCTGTAGGTAGGGGTAAAGCGCGTGCACATACTGGCCCAGCAGTTCACGGCTCATGCGTGAACTGCTGAGGAAGAAGCTGGCCAGCAGCGCCGGCAGGGCGAAGATGTGCAGCACGTTGTTGCGGTAGTAGGTCATCAGCACCGCGTTGCCTTCATCCAGGTAGAGGATGCGGCCCAGGGCGTCCTTCTGCTCGGCCACCAGGTTCATGCTGCGCACATGTTCGATCAGTGCCTGGCCGTCGCCCTCGGGCAGGGTGGTGTGCGGCGAGTAGGGCACTTGGCGCAGCAGCGCCAGGTACAGGTCGAGAACGCGGGTCAGGGCGCGCTCGTCCAGGGCAAGGCGGCTGGTGGACAGCAGTGCCAGGGCCACCAGGTTGACCGGGTTGATGGCCGCCGCCTCGTTGAGGTGGCGGGCCACGGTTTCTCCCAGGCGGGCGGTGGCGGCGTTGAGCCAGTCCGGCCGGTACTGCGGACCGTGATCCTGTTCACGCCAGCCGGGCTGCTGCTGGTCGAGGAAGCCAGCCAGGCGGATGGGTTCGCCGAAGTTGACGTAGACCTGGCCAAAGCGCTGCTTGAGTGCGCCGAACACCTTGAAGATGTCCAGCACCGACTCCTTCTTCTTGCTGGCGCCGCGCAGTTCGCCCAGGTAGGTACGGCCTTCAAGCACGCGCTCGTAGCCGATGTACACCGGCACGAACACGATTGGCGTACGCGACGAACGCAGGAAGCTGCGCAGGGTAATGGCCAGCATCCCGGTACGCGGCTGCAACATGCGCCCGGTGCGCGAGCGACCGCCTTCGACGAAGTACTCGACCGGGAAGCCCTTGGTGTACAGGGTGTGCAGGTACTCGTTGAACACTGCCGTGTAAAGCGGGTTGCCCTTGAACGTGCGGCGCATGAAGAAGGCGCCACCACGGCGTAGCAGGTTGCCCACCACCGGCATGTTGAGGTTGATGCCCGCAGCCACGTGCGGCGGGGTGAGGCCGTTGCGGAACAGCAGGTACGACAGCAGCAGGTAGTCGATGTGGCTGCGGTGGCACGGCACGTAGATCACTTCATGGCCAGGGGCGATGCCCTGCACCTGTTCGATGTGGTTGACCTTGATGCCGTCGTAGATCTTGTTCCAGAACCAGCTGAGCACCACTTCGAGGAAGCGGATGGCGGTATAGGTGTAGTCCGAGGCTATCTCGTTGCCATAGCGCAGTGCCTGGGCCTCGGCTTTGGCCAGCGGCAGGTTCTCGCGCTGCGCTTCGTCGGCAATCGCCTGGCGCACTTGCGGGGCATGGACCAGGCCTTTGACCAGGGTGCGTCGGTGCGAGATGTCCGGGCCGATGACGGCAGTCTTGAGGTTGCGAAAGTGCACGCGCATCAGGCGCTGGGCCATGCGCACGGTGCGCTCGTGGCCTTTGTTGTGCTGCACCAGTTCGCGCAGGTGGATTGGCGCGGAGAACTGTACCCGGGTCTTGCGCCCCAGGATCAGTACGGTCAGCAGCCGGCGCAGGCGCCCGGTTACCGCCCAGCTGTCGGCGAACAGCAGCTTCCAGGGGCTGGACTCGCTGGCCGGGGTCTGGCCCCAGAACACGCTGACAGGAATGATCTGCGCATCTTCTTCGGCATGCTGGCTGACGGCAGCCACCAGGCGCTCGAGCGTGGGCGGGGCGCCGCTTTTGTCCTGGCGGCCGAGCCAGTCCGGGTCGGGGGTCAGGTAGAAGAACGCGGCGGGTTCCTGCAGTGGGCCCACGGCTACCGGCAGCACCGGGCGCGGCAGCCCCGCCTTGGTGCACTCGTGGTCGAGCACGGCCAGGTCGGTGAGCGCGGGCGAGGGCAACGCATAGAACACCGGCCGGCTGCGGTCGAGGTTGAGGGTCATGGAAGACTGGTTGATGGTCTCGGAGCGCACCCACAGGTACAACAGGCGACGCAGGCCGCCGAATATCAGGCGGTGCAGGGGGGAACGGGTCATGGGGTGTGTGCCCTGGGTGTGATGTTCAGGTGAGTATTCTGCTATTTAGTCTGCCGTATCGGCGTAAGTTCAGCAAAATTCGGCCAACGACGGGACCGTCATCAATTTTTTTTGTTCTGTGTCATATACTCGGCCTGCCACTTGCAGGATATTTCGGCAAGCGGCGTTGGCACGGGGCAGGTGACCTCATGCCTGCAAGGCGATCTTCACAATAAAAATCCGGAGTAGTTCAGATGTCGTCTCGTGAGACTGGGAATGTAAAGTGGTTCAACGATGCCAAGGGTTATGGCTTCATTCAGCGCGAAGGTGGTGCGGATGTGTTCGTCCACTATCGGGCGATTCGCGGTGAGGGGCATCGTACCCTGGTCGAAGGGCAGCGGGTGGAGTACGCCTGCGTGCAGGGCCAGAAAGGCCTGCAAGCCGAAGACGTAGTGGGCCTCTGAGCCTCTGGTTTCAAGCCGTAGGAGCGGGCTTGCCCGCGAAGCAGCCACCACGGTGGCTGCCACGGGCGTGGCCCGTGTTCGCGGGTAAGCCCGCTGCTACAGAAACGAGCAAGCCTGCCGTTTCATGATGTACGCCAGGTGATTTCCTCTTCACCGTCGGCGCTGATGCGGACCCAGCGGTCAGCATCTTCTTCCCCGTCTTCCTCGACCCAGCCACCCGGCGCACAGCGCACTTCCACACCCAGCGCGGCAAATGCGGCGCGGGCGCAGGCAACGTCATCCGCCCACGGCGTCTGGTCGCTTTCCAGGTACAGGCTGTTCCATTTCCCTACAGCCTTGGGTAACCAAGTGACCGGAATGTTACCGGCCTGGCATTTGAAGGTATGGCCTTTCTGCTTCCACTCGGTGCACGGGCCGATTGCCTGGGCGAGCCACTCGGCAATCTGCTTGTGGTCGACGTCGGCGTCCTTCAGGTAGATCTCGATATCAGGTTGACGCATAAGGGCTCCGGGTGTGCTCAGTCTTGGCGCACGAAATAGTCATAACGCATGGAAACCGTGACCTCGAACGGCTCGGGCTGGTCGATCACCCGGGCACGTTTTTCGGCGCTGGCGCGCCAGCCGTGTGGGGTCATGGCCAGCAGGTCGGCGCGGGCCTTGGGCGCGGCCAGGCTCAGGCGGAACTCGAGGGTTTCGCTGTGGGCGTGGGCCATGCCTTCAGGGACCAGGGCCAGGTGCTTGTCGTCGGCGTAAGGGCGTACTTCATCGTAGAGCACTTCACGCAGTTCCATCAGGTGGCCGCTGGTGGGGCCGACCCGCATCAGGCCGCCGCCGGGGCTGAGCAAGCGCTTGGCCTCGGCCCAGTCCAGCGGGCTGAAAACGCTGGCGATGAACTGGCAGCTGGCGTCGGTCAGCGGCACGCGGGCCATGCTGGCGACCATCCAGGTGACCGCCGGTGCTCGGCGGCAGGCGCGCTTGACCGCTTCGCGGGAGATGTCCAGCGCATAGCCGTCGGCGGCCGGCAAGGCCTGGGCGATCTGTGCGGTGTAGTAACCCTCGCCGCAGCCGATGTCCAGCCAGGCGCCAGGCTGGCGCTCGGCGGCCAGCTCGGCCAGGCGGCGGGCGACTGGCGCGTAATGGCCGGCGTCGAGAAAGTCGCGGCGTGCCTCGACCATCGCCTGGTTGTCACCGGGGTCGCGGCTGTTCTTGTGCTGCACCGGCAGCAGGTTCAGGTAACCCTGGCGGGCGCGGTCGAAGCGGTGGCCGGCCGGGCACACCACACCATTATCGAGCCGGCTCAGCGGCGCCTGGCAAAGCGGGCAGGCAAGCATCAGGCGAGCAACCGGACCAGGGTCTGGTAGTAGATTTCGGTCAGCAGATCGAGGTCGCTGGCCAGGATCCGCTCGTCAACCTGGTGGATGGTGGCGTTGACCGGGCCGAGTTCGACCACCTGGGTGCCCATGGTTGCGATGAAACGGCCATCGGAGGTACCGCCGCTGGTGGAGGGCTGGGTATCGCGACCGGTGACGCCCTTGATGCTGGCCGCCACGGCGTCGAGCAGCTCGCCTGGTTCGGTCAGGAACGGCAGGCCCGACAGTGCCCAGTCGACCGACCAGTCCAGTTCATGCTTGTCGAGAATCGCCGACACTCGGGCCTGCAGGCCTTCGACGGTGGACTCGGTAGAGAAGCGGAAGTTGAACAGCGCGGTCAGCTCGCCCGGGACCACGTTGGTGGCGCCGGTGCCGGAATTGAGGTTGGAAATCTGGAAGCTGGTGGGTGGAAAGAACGCATTGCCTTCGTCCCAATGCTCGGCAGCCAGCTCCGCCAGGGCCGGGGCGGCCAGGTGGATCGGGTTGCGCGCCAGGTGCGGGTAGGCCACATGGCCCTGTTTGCCGCGTATGGTCAGCTTGGCGCCCAGCGAACCACGGCGACCGTTCTTGACCACGTCACCCAGCAAGGTGGTGCTGGACGGTTCGCCGACGATGCACCAGTCCAGGCGCTCGTTGCGCGCTTTCAGGCGCTCGACCACCGCCTTGGTGCCGTGGTGAGCCGGGCCTTCCTCGTCGCTGGTGATCAGAAACGCGACCTTGCCGCGGTGGTTCGGGTAGTCCTGCACGAAGCGCTCGCTGGCGATGACCATGGACGCCAGGCTGCCCTTCATGTCGGCGGCGCCACGGCCACAGAGCATGCCGTCGGCGTCGATCAGTGCCTCGAAGGGTTCATGCTGCCATTGCTGGACCGGGCCGGTAGGCACCACGTCGGTGTGGCCGGCAAAACACAGTACCGGGCCGTCCTGGCTGCCGTGGGTGGCCCAGAAGTTGTCGACGTCTTCAATGCGCATCGGCTCCAGCTGGAAACCGACGGCGCCCAGACGGTTCATCATCTGCGCCTGGCAATCGGCGTCGACGGGGGTGACCGAGGGGCGACGGATCAGGTCGCAGGCCAGTTGAAGGGTAGGCGAGAGCTCGGCAGGGGCCGTCATGGGGGACTCCGGGGCAAGGCAAGGCGGGGAAATCTGAGGGGCGTTATCTTATATCAAATGGTTTCGGGCAGCACGGCCCATTCGCGGGCGTGCCCGCGAATGGGCTGCACAGGTCAGCCCAGGCAACTTCAAGCCTGCTGCGCTTCGGCAGCCTTTTCTGCGGGCTTGGGCAGCGACGACAGGAACGCCATCACCAGCGCTGCTACATAAGGCAACGACTGCACCAGCAACATCGCCACCCAGAAGCGCATGTCCGAACTCGGCAGCCCCTGCACCAGGTAGATACCCAACGCCGCGCCCCACAGCAGCAACATGATGAACAGCTCTTCCCTCGCTTCGGAAATCGCCACCAGCAACCCATGGCTGTCAGCGTTCTTCGGCGTGCGGAAGAACGGCATGCTGCTGGTGAAGAAACCATACAGTACCGCCTTGGCGATGGTGTGCGACAGTGCCAGCCCGGCCAGCGCAGCTGCGAAGGCATCCTTGAGGTTCACCCCCACCGCTCGGCGGTACAGGAAGATGATCTTGCCGACCTTGAAGAAGAACAGCGCCAGCGGCGGGATGGCGAAGATCATCAGGGGCGGATCGACCCGATGCGGCACGATGATCATCGCCGCCGACCACAACAGCGCGCCGATGGTGAAGAAGATGTTCATGCCATCGGCGATCCACGGTAGCCAGCCTGCCAGGAAGTGGTAGCGCTGGCCACGGGTCAGCTGGCTGCCTTTGCCACGCAGCAGCGCGCCGGCGTGGTGCTTGATGATCTGGATGGCGCCATAGGCCCAGCGGAAGCGTTGTTTCTTGAAGTCGATGAAGGTGTCGGGCATCAGGCCCTTGCCGTAGCTGTTGTGGGCGTAGGCGGCGGACAGGCCTTTCTCGAACACGCGTAGGCCCAGTTCGGCGTCCTCGCAGATGCACCACTCGGCCCAGCCCAGTTCTTCCAGCACACTGCGCCGGGTCATGGTCATGGTGCCGTGCTGGATGATCGCGTCACGGTCGTTGCGGGTAACCATACCGATGTGGAAGAAGCCTTTGTATTCGCTGTAGCACAGCTTCTTGAAGGCGCTTTCGTGCTGGTCACGGTAATCCTGCGGTGACTGCACCACGGCAATTTTCGGGTCGGCGAAGTGCGGCACCATGTGCTTGAGCCAGTTGCGGTCGACGCAGTAGTCCGAGTCGATCACCGCGATCACTTCGGCGTCCTTTGCCGTGTGCGGGATCAGGTAATTCAGCGCGCCACCCTTGAAGCCGGCCAGCGGCGCGACGTGGAAGAACTTGAAGCGCTCGCCAAGCTTTTCGCAGTGGGCCTTGAGCGGCTCCCACACGGCCGGGTCCTTGGTGTTGTTGTCGATCACCAGCACTTCGTAGTCGGGGTAGTCCAGGGCGGCCAGGGCGTCCAGGGTCTGTTTCACCATCTCAGGTGGCTCGTTGTAGCACGGCACATGCACCGACACCTTGGGCCGGTAGGCACTGTCGGCCTGCACGGGCAGGAACTCGCGGCGGCGCTTGTGTATCCAGACCGCCTCGGCCAGTTCGTGGGCCTCGGTGAGCAGCACGATAAACACGCCCAGCGCGCCGAGGGCCAGCAGCACGCCCACGGTCAGGCTGAACCAGGTGCTGTATTGCTGGCTGTAGTCGTAGGCGATCCACACCAGCACCGACCCGCATAGGAAAGTGATGAACGTCAGGAAGGTACGGCCACGCTGGCGCAGGGCCGAGCCATCGATGAACAGCACCATCAGGGCGATCATTGCCAGCACCACCGACGCCACTGCCAGGGCCCGCCACTGCGGGATCGCCACCACGGGGCCGTCGAAGTTGAACTTCTGCTGGCGCTCGGCGTTGTAGACACCCCAGTAGGCGCCTACCGAACCTTCGTCGCTGGCCTTCCAGGGTTGGTCATAGGCTTCAATGACAAAGTAGTTGTAGCCACGGCGGTTGAGGGTATTGACCAAGGTGCGCAAGTAGATGGCCTGGTCGGCCTGTGTGGCATCGGCACCACCGCGCATGCGGCCGTTGCTCGGCCAGCCGACTTCCGACAGCAGCAGCGGTTTGCGCGGGAACTGGTGCTTCAGTTCACGGGCGCGGTCGAGGACGAACTCGACCGAATCCTTCATCGGCACGAACTCCCAGTAGGGCAGGATGTGCGCGGCAATCAGGTCGACGTGCCTGGCCAGCTCAGGATGTTCCTTCCAGATGTGCCATTGTTCACTGGTGGTCACGGGCACCTTCACGGCTGCGCGTACCCGGTCCAGATATTTGATCAGGTTTTCCGGTGTGATCTCTTCACGGAACAGCGCTTCGTTGCCGACCACCACCCGCACCACGCTGCGCGACGTGTTGGCCAGCTGGATGGCCGTGGCGATTTCGCGCTCGTTGCGCTCCAGGTCCGGGCTGATCCATATCCCCAGCGTCACCCGCAGGCCGAACTCCTCGGCCAGGCGCGGTATGTCAGCCTGGGTGCCTTCCACGGTATAGATACGGATGCTGTCGGTCAGTTTGCTCAGTTGCTCCAGGTCCTGGCGCATTTCGTCGTCGGTGGGGTACTGACCCTTCTGTGGGCTTTCGCCCAGGCGGAACGGCGAATACGAAAAGCCAGAGATCTGTTCTGGCCAGGCGGGGGCGGAGACCGGGCGGTTGATCAGTGCCCAGAACCCGGTGAACAGTGCGGCGATGGCCAGCACCACTACCAGGTTCAGGCCGAATTTACGTGAAGACATCGTCGTCCATTCATGTGGAAGTGATAGGACATTAAAGCAGGGTTGGCAGTCTCTTTCCTAACGATGCAGGCCAAGGGTTCACTGGCATATAATGCGCGCCGGTTTTTTGGGGTATGAACATGAGCACAGAAGATCCACGCTTTGCCGGCGTTGCCCGGCTGTATGGCGACCAGGGGCTGCAACGTCTGGGCCAGGCCCATGTGGCTGTGGTCGGTATTGGCGGGGTGGGCTCGTGGGTAGCCGAAGCCCTGGCACGCAGCGGCGTGGGCGAGATTACCCTGTTCGACCTGGACGATGTCTGCGTCAGCAACACCAACCGCCAGGCCCATGCGCTGGAAGGGCAGGTGGGGCGGCCCAAGGTCGAGGTCATGGCCGAGCGCCTGCGGGCGATCAACCCAGGGTGTACGGTGCATGCGGTGGCCGACTTCGTCACCCGCGAGACCATGGCCGAGTACATCACCGAGCACCTTGACTGCGTGATCGACTGCATCGACAGCGTCATGGCCAAGGCGGCGCTGATCGCCTGGTGTCGGCGGCGCAAGATTGCCATTGTCACTACCGGTGGCGCGGGTGGGCAGATTGACCCGACGCAGATCCAGATCGCCGACCTGAACAAGACCTTCAACGACCCGTTGGCTTCACGGGTGCGTTCCACCCTGCGCCGCGACTACAACTTCTCGCGTAATGTCAGCCGTAACTATGGCGTGCCGTGCGTGTTCTCCAGTGAACAGCTGCGTTACCCCAAGGGTGATGGCAGTGTTTGCCTGCAGAAAAGCTTTGTCGGTGAAGGCGTGCGGCTGGATTGCTCGGGTGGCTTTGGCGCGGTGATGATGGTGACTGCGACCTTTGGCATGGTAGCGGCGAGCAAGGCGATAGAAAAACTGGTGGCTGGAGCGCGCCGGCCGTCGGAACGGGTCAAGCCTGAATAGACCGCGTGGGCGTCTTCGCGGGCCCGCCCGCTACAGGTATTGCATCTCTTCCAAGCATGATGCCGTACCTGTGGGAGCGGGCAGGCCCGCGAAGCAACCAGCGCCGATTCAGCGGTTGGACGCCAACTCCGCCATCCGCTGCAACACCGCATGCAGCCCATTGCTGCGCGACGGCGACAATTGGCGCTCCAGCCCGAGCTGGGTAAACCACTCGCGCAGATCAATCCCGGCCAGCTCCTCACTGGCGAGCCCCTGCACCCGCACCAGCAACAGCGCCAGCAGCCCACGCAACAAGCGGGCATCGCTGCTGGCCTTGAACCGCCACACGCCCTCGATCTGCTCGGCCACCAGCCACACCAGGCTCTCGCAGCCATGCACCCGGTTGGCCTCGGTCTTTTCGGCGTCTGCAAGCGGCTCCAGGCGGTCACCCCACTGCATCAACAGCCGCGCACGCTGTTCCCAGCCTTTGCCCTGTTGAAACGCTTCCAGCGCTTGGTGCGCCTGTTCCGGCAGGCTCATCGCAACAGCTCCAGGCCTTGGTCCAGCGCGTCGAAGAAACGCTGCACGTCATCGCTGTCGTTGTACAAACCCAGCGATACCCGTATCGCGCCCTCCAGCCCCAGCCCCTTCAGCAGTGGCATGGCACAGTGGTGACCGGCACGCACGGCAATGCCCTGTTCAGTCAGCAGATGAGCGATATCGGCGTTGTGCACGCCCTCGATGACGAAACTGGCCAGGGCCGTCTGCGGTGCGCCCAACACCCGCACGCCCTCGCGGTCGCCCAAGCCACGCAGCAGGTGCTGGTGCAGGCTGGCTTCATGCGCTGCGACCGCATGGGCATCGAGGCTGGCCAGGTAGTCCAGCGTTGCACCCAGGCCGATCACCCCGGCAATCGGCGGCGTACCTGCTTCGAAGCCCAGGGGCGCGGGACGGAAGCTGGCGCTGTGGTACTCCGCCAGCTGCACCATCTCGCCACCGAACTGCCAGTGGCGCAACAGCTCCAGGGCCTGGGCGCGGCCATAGAGCACGCCGACGCCGTCCGGACCGTACAGCTTGTGGCTGGAAAACACATAGAAGTCGCAGCCCAGTTGCTGCATGTCCTGGCGACCATGCACCACGCCCTGGGCCCCATCGACCACCGTCAGCGCGCCCTGGGCGCGGGCATGGGCCAGCAGCGCTGGCAGCGGTTGCCAGGTACCCAGCACGTTGGACAGCTGGCTGACGGCGAGCACTCGGGTGCGCGGGCCGATCAGTTGCAGTGCCTGGTCCTGGTCGATACGACCCTGGGCGTCCAGTGGCAGCACCACCAGGCGCAGGTTGCGCCGGTGTGCCAGCTGTTGCCAGGGCAGCAGGTTGGCATGGTGCTCCAGGGCACTGACGGCAATTTCGTCACCGGCTTCGAGGCGGTGCTCCAGGCCATAGGCCAGCAGGTTCAGTGCCGAGGTGGCGCCGTGGGTGAACACGATCTGCCGCGAGTCTGCGGCATTGAGCCAGGTGGCGACCTTGTCGCGGCTGGTTTCGAAGGCCTGGGTCGCCAGCGCACCGGGCAAATGCTGGGCACGGTGCACGTTGGCCGCGCCATGGCCGTAGTAATGGCTCAGGGCATCGAGCAAGGCTTGCGGCTTCTGGGTGGTGGCGGCGCTGTCCAGATAGGTCTGGTGCTGCCGTTGCAGGGCGGCGATGGCGGCGAAGTCGGCACGCCAGGGAGAGGGCTGGAACATGTTTGCGAGGCCTGGAATGAAAATCGGGTCTGGTGCATTGGCGCCAGACCCGATCTTAACACCTCAAACCCGGCAGGGTTCTCAGTTGTGAGCGTGCAGCGCTTCGTTCAGCTCGATGGCCGACTTGTGGGTCTTGCACTCTACCGCGCCGTTCAGCGAGTTGCGGCGGAACAGCAGGTCGGTCTGGCCGGCCAGGTCGCGGGCCTTGACCACTTTGACCAGTTCGTTGTTCTCGTCCAGCAGGTTCACCTTGGTGCCCGCGGTGATGTACAGGCCGGCTTCGACGGTGTTGCGGTCGCCCAACGGAATACCGATACCGGCGTTGGCGCCGATCAGGCAGCCCTCGCCGACTTTGATGACGATGTTGCCGCCACCGGACAGGGTGCCCATGGTCGAGCAGCCGCCGCCCAGGTCCGAGCCCTTGCCGACGAATACGCCAGCGGAAACGCGGCCTTCGATCATGCCCGGGCCATCGGTACCCGCGTTAAAGTTGACGAAGCCTTCGTGCATGATGGTGGTGCCTTCGCCAATGTAGGCGCCCAGGCGCACACGGGCGGTGTCGGCGATACGCACGCCGGCCGGGACCACGTAGTCGGTCATTTTCGGGAACTTGTCCACCGAGAACACTTCCAGCAGCTCGCCCTTCAGGCGTGCTTCCAGTTGCAGCTCGGCCAGTTCGCCCAGGTCGACCGCGCCCTGGTTGGTCCAGGCCACGTTCGGCAGCAGCGGGAAGATACCGGCCAGGCTTACGCCATGCGGCTTGACCAGGCGGTGCGACAGCAGGTGCAGCTTGAGGTAGGCCTCTGGGGTCGAGCTCAGGGCAGCGTCTTCGGCCAGCAGGGTGGCGACCAGCGGCTTGTGGCTCTCTGCCAGGCGGGTCAGCAGGGCGGCCTGGGCAGCGTCCACGCCCTTCAGGGCTTCGGCCAGTTGTGCGGCCTGGGCGTTGCTGAAGGCGATGGCCTGGTTGCCACCTTCGTAACCGAGAACAGGGGCTACTGCAGCAACCAGTTCGGCGCTCGGGTTGAGCAGCGGTTGTGCGTAGAACACTTCCAGCCAGGCGCCCTGGCGGTTCTGGGAGCCGACACCGAAGGCCAGGCTGAACAGGGTATTGGACATGTGATTACCTCGTGCGAAATAGGGTGGGGGCTCAGGCCAGGGCAGCGGCGTACAGGTCGGGCTTGAAGCCAACCAGGGTACGCGCGCCAAGGTCGAGCACCGGGCGTTTGATCATCGACGGCTGGGCCAGCATCAGCTCGACGGCCTTGGCCTGGTCGAGGTCTGCCTTGCTGGCGTCGTCCAGCTTGCGGAAGGTGGTGCCAGCACGGTTGAGGATGACTTCCCAGCCGTGTTCGTCGCACCAGCGGTTCAGGCTGTCACGGTCGATGCCTTGGGTTTTGTAATCATGGAATTCGTAGGCGATGGCTTTGTCTTCGAGCCAGGTACGCGCCTTTTTCATGGTGTCACAGGCTTTGATGCCGTAGAGCGTGTAGGTCATTGTGTACATTGGGGATACAGGTTGCCCCAATCTCTCCGTTTTTCGATGTCAGTCGCGGGATTATGCGGGAACGATCCTCGCGGCGCCACGCCCTTGGCGCCCCTGTTTATTGATCAGGATGTGTTCAAGCGACCAGGCGCTGGACCGACCCGATGATCTCATCGCCGTGTTGCTGTTCGGCTGTGCGCAGATCGAAGGCCGTCTGCAGGTTGAGCCAGAACTCAGGGGTGGTGTCCAGGCAGATGGACAGACGCAGTGCCATGTCGGCGGAAACACCGCCCCGTTCGCGCAGGATGTTGTTGACGGTTGGCGTTGCTACACCCAACGCCCTGGCCAGAGCCGCGGCGCTGAAGCCCATTTCCTTTTGGAAGTCCTCCCGCAGGATTTCACCCGGATGGATTGGACGCATACCGTTCTTGAGCATGATGCACCTCAGTGGTAATCGACAATTTCAACGTTAACTGGCCCGTGCTCTGTCCAGGAGAAGCACAACCGCCATTGGTCATTTACACGGATACTGTGTTGGCCGGCGCGGTTGCCGCTCAGTGACTCGAGGCGATTGCCAGGTGGCGACCTAAGGTCTCGCAACTCTGTTGCGGCATCGAGCGTGGCCAGTTTGCGCTCCGCGACTGACTTGATATCTGACCAGCGCCGTGTCTTTCCCGTTGTGAAGAGCGCTTCCGTGTCGGCACAGCTAAAGCTTTGAATCATGAGCTGAATGCTTAACGTTATTCGTTAATTTCGATTATACGACGGGATCGCTGTAGTTCAAGTCTTCAATAACGGGCGCGCGACTCGCAAGCTCCGGGCACATCTGCTGGGTATCATCATGTTACATATTCCCCCGTCACCTGCGACTATCGTGCAGCGGCCCCGAACCGTCGGTCGCCGCTAACATATTGTTCCAATGGCGATGTTTCGCCTTGCTATCGTTTCTGGTTCTCAAAGGAAGCCTTACCGGATGCAGTCCGCCTACACCGTCCTCATCCTGCTGACCCTGGTCAGCCTGTCGAAGCTGGTCGGCCGTGTGATCCCGCTGCCATTGCCGCTGGTACAGATTGCCGCCGGTGCCTTGCTGGCGTGGCCGACGCTGGGCCTGCATGTAGCCCTTGACCCCGAATTGTTCCTGTTCCTGTTCCTGCCTCCGCTGCTGTTCGCCGACGGCTGGCGCATCCCCAAGCGTGAGTTATGGCGCATTCGTGGCCCGGTAGTGGCGCTGGCCGTGGGGCTGGTGTTGTTCACCGTGGTCGGGGCCGGTTACTTCATCCACTGGTTGCTGCCGAGCATCCCGTTGCCGGTGGCCTTCGCCCTGGCCGCAGTGCTTTCGCCGACCGACGCCGTGGCCGTTTCGGCCATTGCCCAGGACCGCCTGCCCACTCCCCTGATGCACATGCTGCAGGGCGAGGCGCTGATGAACGACGCGTCGGGCCTGGTAACCTTCAAGTTCGCCTTGGCGGCGGCGATCACCGGGGTGTTTTCGTTGGCTGACGCCAGCTTCAGCTTCGTGTTGGTCGCACTGGGCGGCCTTGCGGTGGGCGTGGTACTGAGCTGGTTGATCGGTCGCCTGCGCATGTGGATGATCACCCGGGGCTGGGACGATCCGGCTACCCATGTGGTGTTCATGTTGCTGCTGCCGTTCGCAGCCTACGTGCTGGCCGAGCGCCTGGGCGTTTCGGGTATTCTCTCGGCGGTGGCGGCCGGCATGATGCAGAGCTGGCTCGACCTGCTGCCGCGTCAGACCAGTACCCGCCTGCTCAACCGCAGTGTGTGGTCGTTGCTGGAGTTTGCCTTCAATGGCCTGATCTTCCTGTTGTTGGGCTTGCAGTTGCCAGACATCATCAAGGCTGTGGTCAGCCACGAAGCGACCCTCTGGCCGACATTGGCCTACCGCTGCCTGGACGTGGTGGCGATCTTTGCCGCACTGATTCTGTTGCGGTTCATCTGGGTCCAGAGTATCTGGCGCTCGATCGGTGTGGTCCGTCGCTGGCGCGGCAAGCCGGCACTGGTGCTGATGCCTACGGCGCGTTCCTGCTGGTTGCTGACCTTGGGGGGTGTGCGCGGCGCTGTCACCCTGGCGGGTGTCATGTCGATCCCGTTGCTGATAGGGGCTGGTACAGCGTTCCCGGAGCGTGACCTGCTTATCTTCATTGCTGCGGGGGTAATCCTGCTGTCGTTGATCAGCGCCTGCATCGCGCTGCCGATATTACTGCGCGGGGTGACCAAGAGCCCTGACGAGCGCTTGCACCAAGAGGTGCAGGAAGCCTGGCGGCGCACAGCCGAGGCGGCGATTCATGCCTTGGAGGCAGAAGAGGTGATCGACAGCAACGCACCGCAGGATGCTGCGCAGGCAACGTTGGCGACCGAGTTGAAGGCGCGCTTGATGGCTGAGTACCGGGATGAGCTGGAAAGCTACGACGACAGTGCTGAAGCCAAGGCCCTGGCCGCACAGATGGACTTGCTGGAGCGGCGTTTACGCTTGCGTGCCCTGAGGGCGCAGCGGCTGGAATTGTATAACCTGCATCGCCAGCACCTGGTGGGGGATGAGGTGGTGCGGCAAGTACTGGGTGAGCTGGATATGAGTGAGGCGAACCTGGGTTCAGTCAAGTAGATCCCAAGAGGGCTGCGTTGCAGCCCCTGTAGGAGCGGGTTTACCCGCGAAGAATCCAGCGCGGTAAATGGCACCGGCCGTGCCGCGCTGGTAACCCGCTCCCACAGGCCCCTGCCAGATCAGCGGTTTTGCAGGAAGGCGCGAATCCGCTCCGCCGCTTCGATGCATTCGGCCAGCGGTGCAACCAGTGCCATGCGCACGCGCCCGGCACCCGGGTTCACGCCATTCACTTCACGCGACAGGTACGACCCCGGTACCACGGTCACATGCTGGGCTTCGAACAGATCACGGGTGAACTCGGCATCGTCGCCCGGTACCTTGGCCCACAGGTAGAAACTGCCGTCCGGGCGTTGCACGTCCAGTACCGGCTGCAGAATATCCAGCACGGCATCGTACTTGGCTCGGTATTGGTCGCGGTTCGCGCGCACATGCGCCTCGTCCTGCCAGGCAGCGATGCTGGCCAGCTGGGTTTGCACCGGCATCGCGCAGCCGTGGTAGGTGCGGTACAGCAAAAACGGCTTGATGATCTGGGCATCGCCCGCGACGAAGCCCGAGCGCAGCCCAGGCAGGTTGGAGCGCTTGGACAGGCTGTGGAACACCACGCAGCGCGCAAAATCGCTGCGGCCAAGCTCGGCGCATGCCGACAGCAGACCTGGCGGTGGTGCGTCCTCGTCGAAGTACAGCTCGCTGTAGCACTCGTCGGCGGCGATCACGAAGTCGTGTTCGTCAGCCAGGGCAATCAGCTTCTTCAGGGTGTTCATTGGCACCAGCGCACCGGTAGGGTTGCCCGGCGAGCACAGGAACAGGATCTGGCAACGCTTCCACACCTCGGCCGGTACGGCGTCGAAGTCCGGGTTGAAACCGTTGTTTTCCAGGCACGGCAGGTAGTGCGGGGTGGCACCGGCCAGCAGCGCTGCGCCTTCGTAGATCTGGTAGAACGGATTGGGGCTGATCACCAGGCCGTCATCGGCGCGGTTGACCACGGCCTGGGTGAAAGCGAACAGCGCTTCACGGGTGCCGTTGACCGGGAGGATGTGGCGGTCGGCGTCCAGCCAGCCGGCGGGCACGCCAAAGCGTCGTTCGCACCACTGGCCGATGGCCTGGCGCAGGGCTGGCAAACCAAGGGTGCTGGGGTAAACCGCCAGCTTGTCGAGGTTGTCGGCCATGGCCTGGGCAACGAACGCCGGCGATTCGTGCTTCGGCTCACCGATCGACAGGGCGATGGCGCGTTTGTCCGCCGCAGGCTTCACGCTGCCCAGCAGGGCGCGAAGCTTTTCGAACGGATAGGGCTGAAGCTGGGTCAAGGCATGGTTCATCGGCGCAAGGTCTCGTCAATCGTCTAATCGTTAAAAGGTCACGCGGGTCTGGCTGGTGTCGCTACCTTGGCCGGCCTGCAGTTGCTGCACGATGGCTTCCTGCAGGCGGCTGCACAGCTGCGGGTCTGACAGCGGCTGGTTGTCGGCATCGGTAATGAAGAACACGTCTTCTACCCGTTCGCCGAGGGTGGCGATCTTGGCGTTTTGCAGTGACAGGTCGAACTCCAGGAAGATCCGCCCCAGCCGGGCCAGCAGGCCTGGGCGGTCTGGCGCGGTGATTTCGAGGATGGTCACCGGCCGCTGGGCATCGTTGAGGATGGTCACTTGCGGCGGGAAGTCGAAGTGCTTGAGCTGCCGCGGCACCCGGCGCTGGATAATGGTCGGGTAGTCCTCGGGGTTGCGCAGCGCTTCTGTCAGGCCGTCGCGAATCTGCTTGACCCGCTGCGGGTTGTCGCCGATCGAGCCGCCGTCGTTGTCCAGCACAATATAGGTGTCGAGGGTGAACTGGCTGCTCGACGTGATGATTCGTGCGTCGTGGATGTTCAGGTTCAACTGCGACATGGCCGCCACCGTCACGGCGAAGAAATCGTGCTGGTCGGGGGCATAGATGAAGATCTGCGTGCCGCCTTCGAACTCGCGCTGGGTGGTTTCCTTGATCAGCACCAGCGGCCCGCCATCGGCCGGTTGCTGCAGGATCGCATCCGTGTGCCAAGCCACGTCGGCGGCCGTGTGCTTGAGGAAATAGTCATCGCCCAGTTGCGCCCATAGCTGCTCGACGTCATCCGGGTCGGTGCCCTCGCGCACCAGGATATCCAGCGCTGACGACTGGGTCTGGCGAATCTGCTCTTCACGGTCCAGCGGGTTTTCCAGGCCGCGGCGCAGGGCGCGCTTGGTTTCGGTGTACAGCTGGCGCAGCAGGCTGGCCCGCCACGAGTTCCACAGGCTGGGGTTGGTGGCGTTGATGTCGGCCACGGTCAGTACGTACAGGTAGTCAAGGCGCGTCTCGTCGCCCACGTGCAGGGCAAAGTCGTTGATCACCTGCGGGTCGGACAAGTCCTTGCGCTGAGCGGTGGTCGACATCACCAGGTGGTTCTGCACCAGCCAGACGATCAGGCGGCTGTCCCAGGCCGGCAACTGGTGCCGTTCGCAGAACTTCTGCGCGTCCACTGCACCGATTTCCGAGTGGTCGCCCTGGCGACCCTTGCCGATGTCGTGGTACAGGCCGGCCAGGTAGATCAGCTCGGGTTTGGGCAGGCGCCCCATGAGCTTGCTGGCCAGCGGGAATTTCTCGGACACCGGCGTGTATTGCAGCTTGCGCAGGTGCTTGATGAGGTTGAGGGTATGCGCGTCGACCGTATAGATGTGGAACAGGTCATGCTGCATCTGCCCGACGATCAGGCCGAACTCTGGCAGGTAACGGCCGAGAATGCCGTAGCGGTTCATCCGGCGCAGGTTGCGGTGGATGCCGATTTCGCACTTGAACAGCTCGATGAACAGGCTGGTATTGCGGATGTCGGTGCGGAACGTGTCGTCGATCAGGTGGCGGTGTTCGCGCAGCAGGCGCACGGTATCGGCACGCACGCCCTTGATCTCGGGGTGTTGGGCCATCAGCACGAAGATTTCCAGCATGGCGAATGGCGTGCGCTTGAACACGTTCGGATGGGCGGCCTCGATGTAGCCGTCATGCAGGCGGAACCGCGCGTTCAGCGGCTGGGTGCTGCCACTTTCCTCGTCGGCAAGGATAACCTCTTCGAAGTGCTGGATGATCAGGTCGCACAGCTGGCTGATGCTCATCACCACCCGGTAGTACTGCTGCATGAACTGTTCGATCGCCCGCTTGGGGTTTTCATCGCTGTAGCCCAGCAGCGTGGCGATGCTGCGCTGGTGGTCGAACAGCAGGCGGTCTTCGGCGCGTCCGGCCAGCATGTGCAGGGCATAACGGACTTTCCAGAGGAAGTCCTGGGACGAAGCCAGCAGTTCATTCTCGCTTTCCAGCAAGAAGCCTTCGCCGGCCAGTGCATGCAGGTTGAGCGTCCCGTACTGGCGGCGGGCCACCCAAAGGACCGTCTGGATGTCACGCAGGCCACCTGGCGAACCCTTGACGTTGGGTTCGAGGTTGTACTCCGTGTCGTTGTACTTGTGGTGGCGGGCCTTGAGTTCGGCGCGCTTGGCCAGGAAGAACTCCTTGCTCGGCCACATGTGCGCGGTGCTGGTGACTTCCAGCATGCGCTGGCGCAAGGCCTCGGGGCCGGCGATGGTGCGGCTTTCCATCAGGTTGGTGATCACCGTCAGGTCGGCGCGGGCCTGTTCGGCGCACTCGTCGACGGTGCGCACGCTCTGGCCGACTTCCAGGCCAATGTCCCACAGTAAGGTCAGAAAGCGCTCGATGGCGTCGCGGTACTGCTCGTGCTCGGCAGCGCCCAGCAGAATCAGCAGGTCGATGTCCGAGTGCGGGTGCAGTTCACCGCGCCCGTAGCCGCCCACCGCAACCAGGGCGATGCCGCTCTGGTCGCCCCAGTCGAACTGGTTCCACGCCTGTTGCAGGATATTGTCGACGAGCCAGGCGCGGGCCTCGATCAGCGGGCGGATGTCGCTGCCGGCGCTAAAACGTTTGTCGAGCACCTCGCCGGCCAGGCGGATGGCTTTCTTGAAGGCGGCGATGGGGCTCGCCTTGAGGGCCAGTTCCGCCTGGAACTGGCCACGGTCGAACAGCTCGGGGTCCACCTGGGGCATCGCGTCACGTTCCTGTCGTGGGGTGGCCTGTCGGAGTGCGGTCAGGCCGAAGTGCGCGGGATGGTGTCGTCCTTGCGCAGGGTGAAGATCTCGTAGCCAGTCGCAGTCACCACCAAAGTGTGTTCCCACTGGGCCGAGAGCTTGCGGTCCTTGGTGATGGCGGTCCAGCCGTCGCCCAGCACCTTGGTGTCGGCCTTGCCTTGGTTGATCATCGGCTCGATGGTGAAGGTCATGCCTTCCTTCAGCTCCATGCCCGTGCCCGCGCGGCCGTAGTGGAGGATCTGCGGCTCTTCATGGAACACCTTGCCGATGCCATGACCGCAGAACTCGCGCACTACCGAGAAGCCGTTCTTTTCCGCGTGCTTCTGGATCACTTCACCGATGTCGCCCAGGCGGCAGCCCGGCTTGACCAGCTCGATGGCCTTGTACATGCATTCCTGGGTGACCTTGGACAGGCGCTCGGCCCAGACCGGCACGTTACCGACGTGGAACATGCGGCTGGTGTCGCCGTGGTAGCCGTCCTTGATCACGGTGACGTCGATATTGAGCGTGTCACCGTCCTTGAGCGGCTTGTCGTTGGGGATGCCGTGGCAGACCACATGGTTGATCGAGGTGCAGATCGACTTCGGGTAGCCCTTGTAGTTGAGCGGTGCCGGGATGGCCTGCTGAACGTTGACGATATAATCGTGGCACAGGCGGTCGAGCTCTTCGGTGGTGACACCGGGCTTGACGTGTTCTTCGATCATTTCCAGCACTTCGGCGGCCAGGCGGCCAGCGATGCGCATCTTCTCGATGTCTTCTGCGGTCTTGATGGTGACGGTCATTACAGGCTCTCTACGGCGCCGTGCACGGCGCGAACAAACGGGAAAGGCCGGATTCTAGCAGAGCAGGGCGCCGATCGGTCGGGATAAAGGCGGTCATGCTGTTGTCTACAGCTGGCATTCTGGCGCGAAAGCCGGGGTGCTGCAAAAAGTGCTGACAGACGCAACAGTATCCGGGTTCCGTTCGCTCGCGGTCTGTGGTATAAAATGCGCCGCTTTCGGGGACGACCCCGTCAGCACTTAACCCACACACGTGTCGACACGATGACCTGGGTGCCCCGAGTTGCAGAATTCGCGGGTTGGTCATTGGGATACGTGGAGGCCCAACCCGACTTATCAAGGAACTATCATGTCCCAAGTCAACATGCGCGATATGCTGAAGGCCGGTGTGCACTTCGGCCACCAGACCCGTTACTGGAACCCGAAAATGGGCAAGTACATTTTCGGCGCGCGTAACAAGATCCACATCGTCAACCTGGAAAAAACCCTGCCAATGTTCAACGACGCTCTGTCGTTCGTAGAACGCCTGGCCCAGGGCAAGAACAAGATCCTGTTCGTCGGCACCAAGCGTTCCGCCGGCAAGATCGTCGCCGAGCAAGCAGCTCGTTGCGGTTCGCCGTACGTTGACCACCGTTGGTTGGGCGGCATGCTGACCAACTACAAGACCATCCGCGCTTCGATCAAGCGTCTGCGCGACCTGGAAACCCAGGCCGAAGACGGCACTTTCGCCAAGCTGACCAAGAAAGAAGCCCTGATGCGCTCCCGCGACCTGGAAAAACTGGATCGCAGCCTGGGCGGCATCAAGGACATGGGCGGTCTGCCAGACGCTCTGTTCGTTATCGACGTTGATCACGAGCGCATCGCGATCACCGAAGCCAACAAGCTGGGTATCCCGGTTATCGGCGTTGTCGATACCAACAGCAGCCCGGAAGGTGTTGACTACATCATCCCAGGTAACGATGACGCCATTCGCGCTATCGAGCTGTACATGACTTCGATGGCTGACGCAGTCATCCGCGGCCGCAACAACGTTGCCGGCGGCACCGAAGTTTACGCTGAAGAAGCGGCTGCACCTGCTGCTGAGTAATAGGCGCTAGCGTCTACTTGGCACGCAAAAAGGGGGCTTTGCCCCCTTTTTGCCACCTTGAAATCCTGCTGTCAGCATCGGCCCCGCATCATGGGCCTGCTGAAATGAAAACAGCGGATTTGCAGAATTGAACGCCCGTGATTGACGGGTGGAATGGTTGAAAAACTTTCCAAGAGGATTTTGAAATGGCAGCAATTACTGCAGCGCTGGTAAAAGAACTGCGCGAGCGTACCGGCGAAGGCATGATGGATTGCAAAAAGGCCCTGGAAAAGGCCGGCGGCGACATCGAGAAAGCCATTGACGACATGCGTGCCTCGGGCGCCATCAAGGCCGCCAAAAAGGCTGGCAACGTCGCTGCTGAAGGCGCTATCGCCGTCAAGACCGACGGTACATCCGCCGTCCTGCTGGAAGTGAACTCGCAGACCGACTTCCTGGCCCTGCAAGACGACTTCAAGAACTTCGTGGCCGAAAGCCTCGAAGAAGCCTTCGCCCAGAAGCTGACCGACGCCGCTCCGCTGATCGCCTCGCGTGAAGCTGCTCGTGAAGCCCTGGTTGCCAAGTGCGGCGAGAACGTCAACATCCGTCGCCTGGTGCGCGTTGAGGGTGACGTTGTCGGTGCCTACCTGCACGGCAACAAGATCGGCGCTGTCGTCGTTCTGAAAGGCGGTGACGTGGAGCTGGCGAAGAACATCGCCATGCACGTTGCGGCTTCGAACCCTGAGTTCCTGGATTCGTCGGAAATCTCCGCCGAGGCCATTGAGCGCGAGAAGAATGTCTTCCTGCAGCTGAACGCCGACAAGATCGCCGGCAAGCCGGAAAACATCGTTGAGAACATGATCAACGGTCGTATCACCAAGTTCAAAGCCGAAGCCTCGCTGAAAGAGCAAGCCTTCGTCATGAACCCGGAAGTCAAGGTTGGCGAGCTGGCCAAGAAAGCCGGTGCAGAAATCGTTTCCTTCACCTACTTCAAAGTAGGCGAAGGCATCGAGAAGCCAGTCGACGACTTCGCTGCTGAAGTTGCCGCTCAGGTAGCTGCTGCCAAGCAGTAAGACAGCCCCGTCTGTCGCCCCAAAGAGGCTGCCCGCTCACGCGCGCAGCCTCTTTGTCAAAACGGAGAGGGGTTTATACGACTCCCTCTTCGCTGGCACCGAAGCGGTGCCACGCTACAGTTAGCAGGCTGCAAACAGCCCGCACGAATTTTCTAAAAGTACGCCGCAGGAGAGACTCGCAATGGCTCAGCAGGTGAGTGGTCGCCAACCTCGCTATAAACGCATTTTGCTCAAACTTAGCGGCGAGGCCCTGATGGGCTCGGAAGACTTCGGGATCGACCCGAAAGTGCTGGATCGCATGGCGCTTGAAGTTGGCCAGTTGGTAGGGATCGGCGTCCAGGTCGGCCTAGTGATCGGTGGTGGCAACCTGTTCCGCGGCGCCGCGCTCAGCGCAGCCGGCATGGATCGCGTCACGGGTGACCACATGGGGATGCTGGCTACCGTGATGAACGGCCTGGCCATGCGCGATGCGCTGGAGCGCTCGAACATCCCGGCCCTGGTCATGTCGGCCATTTCCATGGTGGGTGTCACCGATCATTACGATCGCCGCAAAGCTATTCGTCACCTCAACTCCGGGGATGTGGTAATTTTCTCCGCCGGTACCGGCAACCCGTTCTTCACCACCGACTCCGCGGCCTGCCTGCGCGCCATCGAAATCGATGCTGACGTGGTGCTGAAGGCGACCAAGGTCGATGGCGTGTACACTGCCGATCCATTCAAGGACCCGCATGCCGAGAAATTCGATCACCTGACCTACGATGAGGTTCTGGATCGCAAGCTGGGTGTGATGGACCTGACCGCAATCTGCCTGTGCCGTGACCACAAGATGCCATTGCGGGTATTCAACATGAACAAGCCTGGCGCCCTGCTGAACATCGTGGTGGGTGGCGCTGAAGGCACACTGATCGAGGAAGGCCAAGCATGATCAACGACATCAAGAAAGACGCGCAGGAGCGCATGGGCAAGTCCATCGAAGCCCTGTCCCGCAACCTGGCTGCAATCCGCACCGGTCGCGCTCACCCAAGCATCCTGGACAGCGTCAAGGTTACCGCCTGGGGCAGCGAAATGCCGTTGAACCAGGTCGCCGCGATCACCGTCGAAGATGCCCGCACCCTGAAGATCGTCGCTCACGACAAGAATCTCAGCGCTGCCATCGAAAAGGCCATCCTCACCTCCGATCTGGGCCTTAACCCGTCCAGCGCCGGTACCACCATCCGTGTCCCGATGCCGGCCCTGACCGAGGAAACCCGCAAGGGCTACACCAAGCAGGCCAGCGGTGTTGCCGAGGATGCCAAGGTAGCCGTGCGCAACGTGCGCCGCGACGCCCTGGCTGACCTGAAAAAGCTGACCAAGGACAAGGAAATCAGCGAAGACGAAGAGCGTCGCGCCGCGGACGAGATCCAGAAGCTGACTGACAAGTTCGTCGCCGAAGTCGATGCTGCCTTCAAAGCCAAGGAAAAGGACCTGATGGCCGTCTAAGGCCGGGGTTTTTTAATGGAAAAGACCAAGCCAGCGGCGCCGTCCTCGGTGCCGCGTCATGTCGCGATCATCATGGATGGCAACAACCGCTGGGCGAAAAAGCGCCTGCTGCCCGGCGTGGCCGGGCACAAGGCGGGTGTGGACGCCGTTCGCGCGGTCATCGAAGTCTGTGCCAAGTCCGGGGTCGAGGTACTGACCCTGTTCGCCTTCTCCAGCGAGAACTGGCAGCGCCCTGCCGAAGAGGTCGGTGCGCTGATGGAGCTGTTCTTCTCGGCGCTGCGCCGTGAGGCCAAGCGCCTTGACGAGAACAATATCAGCCTGCGCATCATCGGCGACCGTTCGCGTTTCCATCCTGAGCTGCAGGCCGCCATGCGCGAGGCCGAGGCAGTGACCGCTGGCAACAACCGCTTCATTCTGCAGATAGCAGCCAACTACGGTGGCCAGTGGGACATCGCTCAGGCTGCCCAGCGGCTGGCGCGGGAAGTGCAAGCCGGGCACCTGCGCCCGGAAGACATCACGCCGGGCCTGCTGCAGACCTGTCTGGCAACCGGCGAGCTGCCGTTACCAGACCTTTGTATTCGCACCGGTGGCGAGCACCGCATCAGCAATTTCCTGTTGTGGCAGCTGGCCTATGCCGAGTTGTACTTCTCCGACCTCTACTGGCCGGACTTCAAACACGAGGCCATGCGCAATGCCCTGGCCGATTTCGCTTCGCGCCAGCGCCGCTTCGGTAAGACCAGCGAGCAGGTCGAGGCTGGAGCTCGTGCTTAATGCTTAAACAACGCATCATTACTGCGCTGATCCTGCTGCCGGTCGCGCTGGGTGGTTTCTTCCTGCTCAATGGCGGGGATTTCGCCCTGTTCATCGGCTTCGTAGTGACCCTCGGTGCCTGGGAGTGGGCGCGCCTGGCCGGGCTGATGGCCCAGCCGCTGCGCATTGCCTATGCAGCGGTGGTCGCGGGGGCGCTGATGCTGCTGTACATCCTTCCGGAACTGGCGCCCTGGGTACTGGGCGCTGCGGTGATCTGGTGGGGGCTGGCCACCTGGCTGGTGCTTACCTACCCGCGCAGCAGCGACCTGTGGGCCAGTGCTGCCTGTCGGTTGCTGATCGGCCTGCTGGTGTTGCTGCCGGCCTGGCAAGGGTTGGTGCTGCTCAAGCACTGGCCCCTGGGCAACTGGCTGATCCTGTCCGTCATGGTGCTGGTGTGGGCCGCCGACATCGGTGCGTACTTCTCTGGCCGGGCATTCGGCAAGCGCAAGCTGGCTCCGCAGGTCAGTCCGGGCAAGAGCTGGGAAGGCGTGTACGGTGGCCTGGCGGTCAGCCTGTTGATTACCCTGGGTGTCGGCATCAGCCGCGACTGGGGCTTTGGTCAGATCCTGCTGGGCCTGTTGGGCGCTGCGTTGCTGGTGATGTCCTCGGTGGTCGGTGACCTGACCGAGAGCATGTTCAAGCGTCGCTCCGGTATCAAGGACAGCAGCAATCTGTTGCCCGGGCATGGGGGTGTGCTCGATCGCATTGACAGCCTGACGGCGGCAATCCCGATCTTCGCCGTCCTGTTGTGGGCTGCCGAATGGGGTGTGATGTGAGTCGCCCGCAGCGTATTACCGTACTCGGGGCCACCGGCTCCATTGGCCTGAGCACGCTGGATGTGATTGCGCGTCATCCTGACCGTTATCAAGCGTTTGCCCTCACTGGCTATTCGCGCATCGACGAGCTGTTGGCCTTATGTGTGCGTCATCGCCCGGCATTCGCTGTGGTGCCGAGCACTGAGGCGGCGGTGAGGTTGCGTGCGGGTCTGGCTGCGGCCGGCTGCACCACCGAGGTGCTGGAAGGTGAGGCCGGGCTTTGTCAGGTGGCGTCGGCCGCTGAAGTGGATGCAGTGATGGCAGCCATTGTCGGTGCTGCCGGCCTGCGGCCCACGCTGGCAGCGGTCGAGGCCGGCAAGAAGGTGTTGCTGGCCAACAAGGAAGCACTGGTGATGTCGGGCGCACTGTTCATGGAGGCGGTGCGGCAAAAAGGGGCCGTGCTGCTGCCGATCGACAGCGAACACAACGCTATCTTCCAGTGCATGCCAGGCGACTACGCCCGTGGTCTGAGTGCCGTCGGTGTGCGCCGGATCCTGCTTACCGCGTCCGGCGGGCCGTTCCGCGAAACGCCGGTCGAGGCGCTGCTGGACGTGACCCCGGAGCAAGCCTGTGCGCACCCTAACTGGTCCATGGGGCGCAAGATTTCCGTGGATTCGGCCAGCATGATGAACAAAGGCCTCGAGTTGATCGAAGCCTGCTGGTTGTTCGATGCCGTGCCATCCAAGGTTGAGGTGGTGGTGCACCCGCAGAGCGTAATCCACTCGCTGGTCGACTACGTGGACGGTTCGGTACTCGCGCAGTTGGGTAACCCGGACATGCGTACGCCGATCGCCAGCGCGTTGGCCTGGCCGGAGCGGATCGATTCCGGGGTTGCCCCTCTGGACCTGTTCGCCATCGCCCGTCTGGATTTCCAGGCGCCCGACGAACAACGCTTCCCTTGCCTGCGCCTTGCGCGGCAGGCTGCCGAGGCCGGCAACAGCGCACCTGCTGTGCTCAATGCGGCCAACGAGGTTGCGGTCGAGGCATTTCTTGAACGGCGCATCCGCTTCCCGGAGATCGCGGGTATGATCGAACAGGTACTCGACCAGGAACCGGTCGTGCCGCTGCCGTCGCTGGATGCGGTATTTGCCGCCGATCAGCGTGCCCGGGAGCTTTCCCGTGAGTGGTTGAGGCGTCACGGCCGCTGATGCAGCCCCGCCAAGGTTCGTGAGGGGGCTGGGCAGGAATGCCCGCCCGCTGAACATCATTCGGAGATGGACATGACAGCGCTCTACATGATTATCGGCACCCTCGTGGCGTTGGGTGTGCTGGTCACTTTCCACGAATTCGGGCACTTCTGGGTGGCGCGCCGCTGCGGCGTCAAGGTGCTGCGTTTCTCGGTGGGTTTCGGCACGCCGCTGCTGCGGTGGCATGACCGCCACGGCACCGAGTTCGTTGTTGCGGCCATTCCTCTGGGTGGCTACGTCAAGATGCTCGACGAGCGCGAAGGCGATGTGCCGCCGGCGCTGGCCGGGCAGTCGTTCAACCGCAAGTCGGTGCGCCAGCGTATTGCGATTGTCGCGGCAGGCCCGATCGCCAATTTTCTGCTGGCTATCCTGTTTTTCTGGGTGCTGGCGATGCTGGGTACCCAGCAAGTCCGCCCGGTTATCGGCGCGGTCGACAGTGGCAGCCTGGCAGCATCTGCAGGGCTGACCGCAGGTCAGGAAATCGTTTCTGTAGATGGCAAGCCGACCAACGGTTGGTCGGCGGTCAATTTGCAGCTGGTTCGTCGTCTGGGCGAGAGCGGTACCTTGCAGATTGGTGTGCGCGATGAGGGCGCCAGCGCCGAGCGTCAGCTGCAGGTCAAGCTGGACAGTTGGCTCAAGGGCGCCGACGAGCCGGACCCGATTCAATCCCTGGGGCTGCGCCCTTGGCGCCCGGCGATCACCCCGGTGCTGGCCGAGATCGATCCGAAGGGGCCGGCTGCCGCTGCGGGCCTGAAAACCGGTGACAAGCTGCTGGCTCTGGACGATGTGGCAGTGACTGAATGGCAGCAGGTTGTCGACCGCGTGCGCGCCCGCCCGGATGCCAAGGTCGTGGTGCGAGTGGAGCGCGATGGCGCTGCCCTGGAGTTGCCGGTGACCTTGGCCCGCAAGGGGGAGGGCAAGGCCGTCGGTGGCTATCTTGGCGCTGGCGTCAAAGGTGGCGAATGGCCTGCCAACATGCTCCGCGAAATCAGCTACGGCCCGCTGGATGCGGTGGGTGAGAGCTTGTCGCGTACCTGGAACATGAGCGTCCTGACCCTTGAATCGCTGAAGAAAATGCTGTTCGGGGAGCTCTCGGTAAAAAACTTGAGTGGACCGATAACCATTGCTAAAGTGGCGGGCGCTTCAGCCCAGTCCGGCGTGGGGGATTTCCTGAATTTCCTGGCCTACCTGAGCATAAGCCTGGGGGTTCTTAACCTGCTGCCCATTCCAGTACTGGACGGGGGGCATTTGCTGTTTTACCTGGTCGAGTGGGCGCGCGGTCGTCCGCTGTCGGATCGGGTGCAAGGTTGGGGGGTTCAGATCGGTATCAGTTTGGTCATAGGGGTGATGTTGCTCGCCCTGATCAACGATCTGGGTCGACTATAAAGCTTCGCTCAATTGCGAACCTGCCGTTTTGTGACGGCAGGTTGTTTATTGCCAGTTGGAATAAAAGGACTTCATGAAACGTCTGCTGCTAACTGCGGTCATGTCCGCACTGATGATCGCTGAAGTTCACGCCGAGTCCTTCACCATCTCCGATATTCGCGTCAACGGCCTGCAGCGGGTTTCCGCTGGCAGTGTGTTCGGTGCCTTGCCGCTGAACGTTGGCGACCAGGCCGACGACCGCCGCCTGGTGGACTCGACTCGTTCCTTGTTCAAGACCGGGTTCTTCCAGGACATCCAGTTGAGCCGCGATGGCAATGTGCTCATCATCAACGTGGTCGAGCGCCCGTCGGTGTCGAGCATCGAGATTGAAGGCAACAAGGCGATCAGCACCGAAGACCTGATGAAGGGCCTGAAACAATCGGGCCTGGCCGAAGGCGAGATCTTCCAGCGTGCCACCCTCGAAGGTGTGCGTAACGAGCTGCAGCGCCAGTACGTGGCCCAGGGCCGCTACTCGGCCGAGG
>NZ_BCBP01000053.1:0-63465 GCF_001753955.1 Pseudomonas sp. NBRC 111139 | reverse complement strand
CCAGGCTGAGCACGCGCACGCCTGCCGGCACCGGCAGGCTGGCCAGCACCTGGGGCTGTGCCAGCACGCGCTGCAGGCCGCTGTCTTCGATCATGTAGGCCAAACGGTCGGCCGGGTAGGCCGGGTCCAGCGGCACATAGGCACCGCCAGCCTTGAGGATGGCGAAGATGCCAACAACCATGTCCAGCGAGCGCTCGGCAGCCAGGCCGACCAGCACGTCGGGCCCGACCCCGTCGTCGACCAGGCGCCGGGCCAGGGCGTTGGCACGCTGGTTGAGCTGGGCATAGCTCAGGGCCTGGCCCTCGCAGGTGACAGCGATGGCATCGGGGGTGCGCTGCACCTGGGCCTCGATGCGGCTGTGCAGGGCCTGGTTGGCCGGGTGCTCGGCGGGGGCAGGGTTCCACTGGGCGAAGGTGGCCTGCTGCTGTTGCGCATCGAGCAGCGTCAGGCTGCCCAGCGCCTGGTGCGCCGAGGCCTCGACAATCTGCTCCAGCAACTGTCGCAGGTGCCCAGCCAGTTGCTCGACCTGCACGGCAGCGAAGCAGCCACGGTCGTAGCCGAAGGTCACCGACAGCGTCTCGCCCTGGTTGACCGCCAGGGTCAATGGGTAGTTGGCCTGCTCATGGTTGTGCACCGCATCGAAACGCAGCCCCTCGGGTGCCGTTTGCTGGAGGATCTCCGAGACCGGGTAGTTCTCGAACACCATGATGCTGTCGAACAGCCCCTCGCCGCCGTGACCGGCCCAGCGCTGGATCTCGAACAACGGCGTGTGTTCGTGTTCACGCAATTGCAGGTTGAGGCTTTGCAACGCTTGCAGCCATTGCACCACGGGTTGTTCCGGGCGCGGGCTGGCAACCACCGGCAAGGTGTTGATGAACAGCCCGATGTGCGCTTCGACGCCGCGCAGCTCGGCAGGACGCCCTGCTACGGTGACACCGAATGCGACCGCCGCCTGCCCGGTATAACGCTGCAACAGCAACAACCAGGCCCCTTGCATCAAGGTGTTGAGCGTGACCTTGTGCTGCCGGGCAAAATCGCTGAGCTGGCGGGTTTGCTGGCGATCACGCAGCAATACAACCTGCCCCTGCCCGGCCACGTCGGCTTCGGCCAATGGCTGGCCGGTCGCCAGGCTGCGGCTGAGCAGTGTGGGCTGTTCCAGGTCCGCCAGGCGGGCTTTCCAGAACTGCTCGCTGGCCTGCGCATCCTGGCGCTGCAACCAGCCGATGTAATCGCGGTAGCGCCCTGCCGGCGCCGCTGGGCGAGGCTCGCCGCGGGCCTGGGCGCCGTATTGTTCGAGTACCTCCCCCAGCAGCTGCGAATAGCTCCAACCGTCCATGAGGATGTGGTGGTTGGTATCGATCAGGTGGTAGCGATCGTCGCCAATGCGGATGACCTGGATGCGTTGCAGCGGCGCCTTGCCCAGGTCGAACCCGCGCAGGCGTTCGGCGTTGGCCAACTGGTCGAGCGCGGTGGGCAGCTCCCGCCGCTCGCGCCAATCCTGGTACACCAGCGCCACGGCCAGGTGCTTGTGAATGACCTGCAACGGTTGCTGCTGGCCCTGCCACAGCACACTGGCGCGCAGCACCTCGTGGCGGTCGTAGACTGCCTGCCAGGCGGCCCGCAGCCGTTCGGCATCCAGCCCCTGCACATCGGCACGCATCTGGTTGATGTAGTCACCACTGCCCTGCTCGTACAGCGAGTGGAACAGCATGCCTTGCTGCATCGGCGACAGCGCGTAGATGTCTTCGACTTGCGCCGCCGGTACCGGCAACGCATCGAGCTGGGCCTGGCTCAGGCCCGCCAGCGGGAAGTCCGAAGGTGTCATGCCCTGCTCACCGGCCTCGTTGGCCTGCAGGCAATGCTCGACCAGGCTGCGCAGCTCGCGCCCGTAATCGTCCGCCAGGCGTTGCACGGTCTGTTCGTCAAACAGGTCGAGGCTGAACGTCCAGCCCATGCGCAGCTCACCGCCATAGACCTGGCCATTGAGGCTGAGCCAGTTTTCCAGCGGCGCGTCAGCGCTCTGCTCGGCGCCGACGCCCAGCCGGGAAGGTTGCAGCAAGGCATCACCGGCGCCATCGAAGCTGGCGTCGAACTGCCCCAGGTAGTTGAAGGTGATGCGTGGTGTTGCCAGGCCTTGCAGGGCCTGACGCTGCTCGTCACTGCCAAGGTAACGCAGTACACCGTAACCCAGGCCTTTGTTGGGGATGGCGCGCAACTGTTCCTTGACCTGCTTGATCGACGCGCCCAGCTCGCCCTCGACGCGCAGGCACACCGGGTACAGGCTGGTGAACCAGCCGACGGTTCGGCTGAGGTCAAGGTCGGCGGACAGTTCTTCGCGGCCATGCCCTTCCAACTGAATCAGCGTCGCGGCCTGGCCGCTCCAGCGACCCACCACGCGCGCCAGCGCAGTCAGCAGCAAGTCGTTGACCTGAGTACGATAGGTGGCCGGAGCCTCTTGCAGAAGCTGCCGGGTCACTTCGCGGTCAAGTTGCGTGCTGACCGTGCGCGCACGTCGGCGTTGTTGCCCGGCGCCCGGGTGGTCGCAGGGCAGCTCGGCGTGGTCGTGCTGCAACTGCGCCTGCCAGTACGCCAGCTCGCTGCCAAGCCCTGCGCTGCCAGCATAGGCTTGCAACTGCCCGGCCCAGTCCCTGAGCGAACTGGTCTTGGCCGGCAGCACCACCGTTTGGCCCGCCACGCATTGACGATAGGCACGCTGCAAGTCTTCCAGCAGGATTCGCCAGGACACCCCGTCGACCAACAGGTGATGGATCACCAGCAACAAGCGCTGGCACTCGCCCGGTTGCGTTACCAGCACCGCACGCACCAGGTCGCCGCTGCCCAGGCACAGGCTGGCCTGGGCCTGGTCGCACAGTGCCTCCAGCGCCTGCGCATCGGCACAGTCACGCTGCCACAACAGCGCGTGGCGCACGTGTGCTTCGCCGAAGCTGGCGCGCCAGCCCTGTTCGCTTTCGTCGAACTTCAGGCGCAAGCCGTCATGGTGTACCACCAACTGGTGCAGGGCGTGTTCCAGCCGGTCGGCATCCAGCGGCTGCAGGGCGTCCAGCAGCACCGACTGGTTCCAGTGATGGCGCTCGGGAATAGCCAGCGCGAAGAATTCGGCCTGGGCCGGCAGCAGGTGCAGCTCACCGCTGACCGGGCCCTGGTCGATCTGCTGCTGAGCGGCACCCCGCCGAGCGACACGCGCCAGGCCCTGCACCGTTTGCTGCTCGAAAACATCTTTGGGGCTGAAGGCGATGCCGGCCTGGCGGGCGCGCCCGACCACCTGGATGGAAACGATCGAATCGCCACCCAGTTCGAAGAAGTTGTCGTCCATCCCCACCTGCTCAAGCTTGAGCACGTCCTGCCAGATCGCGGCCAGCTGCTGCTCCAGTTCACTGCGCGGGGCAACATAGGCCTGGCGTGCCTGACTCATGTCCGGCAGCGGCAGCGCCTTGCGGTCTACCTTGCCGTTCGGCGTCAACGGCAGGCGCGCCATCAGCACCCAGTGCACGGGTACCATGTAGTCGGGCAGACGGGCTTTCAGGCTGGCTTTGAGCTGTTGCTTGAGCGCGTCGGCAGCCACAGCGTCATCCGCCACGCAATAGGCCACCAACTGCGGCCCGTTGGCGCCGGGCTGGGCCATCACCACCGCCTCGCGTACCTGATCGCTGTCGAGCAACGCGGCTTCGATTTCGCCCAGCTCGATACGGAAACCGCGGATCTTGACCTGGTGATCGACCCGGCCGACGTATTCCAGCACGCCGTCGGCACGGCGCCGGGCCAGGTCGCCAGTGCGGTACAGGCGCTCGCCGGGCGCCCCGCAAGGGTGCGGAATAAAGGCCTGGGCAGTACGCAGTGGGTCGCCGACATAGCCACGGCCCACGCCGGTTCCTGCCACGCACAGCTCTCCGGTGACGCCCAGCGGCGCCAGCTCCAGCGCGGCGTCCAGCACATACAGGCGGTTGTTGTCGGTGGGGCTGCCAATGGGCAGGTACACGCCTTGCGTGCTCGCCAGGTCGACGCGGAAGAACGCCACGTCATCGGAACATTCGGCCGGCCCATAGGCATTGACCAGCCCGACATCGGGATAGCGCTGCAACCATTGACGAGCGAGCTCCGGCGCCAGCGCTTCGCCAGTGGGCAGCATCCAGCGCAGCGACGGCACGGCAATGGCCGGGGCCTGGAACATACCCTGGATCAACGACGGCACACTCTCGAGCACACTGATGCGCTGCTCGCGCACCTGCTGCAGCAAGGCTTCGGGATCATGGGCCAGTTCGTTTGGCACGATCTGTACACAGCCGCCAAACAGTGGCGCTGCAAGGAACTGCCACACGGAGATGTCGAAGCTCTGCGACGCAGTCTGGGCGATCACGTCGTCCGGCCCCAGGCCCAGGTAAGGCACCTTGCTCAGTTGGTTGTTGAGCATGCCCGCCTGCTCGACCATTACCCCTTTGGGCTGCCCAGTCGAGCCCGAGGTGTAGATCACGTACGCCAGGTGCTGCGGGCCACTGTAGCGCTGCGGGTCGTGCTCGGCGCTGCCAGGCCGGTCGAGGGTTTCCAGCACCAGCAGCTGCGGCCGCGGTGCTTCGTCCAGTGCGTCCAGCAAAGCCTCGGCCTGCGCCTGGCAAGCCTCGGTGCAGAGCAACACCGGGGGGCGGCTCAAGGCGACGATATGGCTCAGGCGTTGTTGTGGCAGGCCAGGGTCCAGTGGCAGGTAGCCGGCGGCGGCCTTGAAGGTGCCCACCATCATGCTCAGCAGCTCAAGGCTGCGCTGCGCCAGCAATGCCACTGGCTGGTCAGGCCCGACCCCCAGCGCAATCAGCCCATGGGCCACACGGTTGGCACGGCGGTTGAGCTCGCTGTAGCTGTACTGCCGGTCGCCGCAGCGCGCAACGACCGCCTGCGGGGTACGGGCCACCTGCGCTTCGAACAGCTCGGCATAACTGTGCTGCAGCGGGTATTCGGCAGCCGTTTGGTTGACGTGCTGCAACAGCCCTTCGCGGGTGGCAGGGGCTACCAGGCAGAACGCGCCCAGGCAGCTGTCCAGCGGCAAGCTCAGGCACTGCTGCAGCACATGCTGGAAGTTGTCCGCCAGCGCAGCCAGCGCCGGGCGCTGCAGATGCTCCAGCGCATGGCTGTAGTGCAACTGCAAGGTCTGCCCTTGGCTGATCGACAAGGTCAGCGGGTAATGCGTCTGTTCGCGGCTGTAGACCTCGCCGAAGCTCAAGCCTGCCGGGGCACCCTGCTGCAGTGCTTCGGAAACGGGGTAGTTCTCGAAGACGAGGATGTTGTCGAACAGGGTCTCGCCGCCCTGCCCGCTCCAGCGCTGGATGTCGAACAGCGGGGTGTGTTCGAACTCGCGCATGGCCACGTTCTGCGCCTGCAGCTGCTGCAGGAATTGCGCGAACGGCAGCTGCGGGGCCGGGCTGGCAGTGACCGGCAAGGTGTTGATGAACAGGCCCACCTGCTGCTCGATGCCCTTGAGCGCCGCCGGGCGCCCGGCAACCGTGGCCCCGAACGTGACGCTGTCCTGCCCGGTATAGCGTTGCAGCAGCAACAGCCAGGCACCCTGCAGCAAGGTGTTGAGGGTGACCTTGTGTTGGCGCGCCAGTGCCACCAGCTGCCCGGTGGTGGCGGCATCGATCACCTGCACATGCTCGGCGTAGCCCTGCCCGGCTTCGGCCTGGGCCTCGTAGGCAATGGCCTGCGCCAGGCGGGTGGGCCCTTGCAGGTCGCGCAGACAGTCTTTCCAGAACGCTTCACCGGCAGCGGCGTCCTGCCGGCCCAGCCAGCCGATGTAATCGCTGTAGCGGCTGGTGACCGGTGGCAATGCCGAGGGCTGCCCGTCGCCCAGCAAGGCGTACTGGTGCAGCACTTCGCCCAACAGCTGGGAGTTGCTCCAGCCATCCATGAGGATGTGATGGCTGGTATAGAGCAAGTGCTGTCGGGCCGGACCAGTGCGCACCAGCGCCAGGCGCAGCAACGGCGCCTGGCTGAGGTCGAAGCCCTGCTGGCGCTGGTCGACTGCCAGTTGCTCAAGGGCAGCCTCAAGGCCTTCGCGCCCCTGCCAGTCGTGCACCACGAACGGCAGTTCAACGTGTTTGCGTACCACCTGCAGGGCCTGCTCGTGTTCCCAGTGGAACTGCGTGCGCAAGATATCGTGGCGCTGCAGTACAGCCTCCCAGGCACGGCGGAAACGCTCGACATCCAGGCCGTCGACATCGACGCGCATCTGGTTCACGTAATCCCCCGCCTGCTGCTCGTACAAGGCGTGGAACAGCATGCCCTGCTGCATCGGCGCCAGCGGATAGAGGTCGGCGATCTCGGCCGCGGGCACTGGCAGTTGGTCCAGCTGGGCCTGCGACAGGCGCGCCAGCGGGAAGTCGGACGGCGTTACACCGCACACCCCCGGTGTGCAGCAGTGCTCGATCAACGCCTGCAACTCGCGGGTGTAATCTGCGGCCAGGCGCTCAAGGGTGGCGCTATCGAACAGTTCGCGACTGAACGTCCAGCCCAGGCTCAGCTCACCGCCGTACACCTGGCCATTGAGGCTCAACAGGTTGCCCAGCGGCGCCTGCGCGTCGTGATCGGCGCCCTTGTCTTCCTTGGCCGGCACGAACAGCGCTTCGGCCTGATCGAAGCTGCCATCGAACTGGCCCAGGTAGTTGAAGGTGATTTCCGGCAGCGGTGCCTGGCCCAGTTGCTGGCGCGCCTCGGCGCTGCCCCATTGGCCCAGCACCCCGAAACCGATGCCGTTGTCGGGAATGCTGTGCAGGTGCTGCTTGACCTGCTTCAAGGTGTGGGAACGCTCGCTGGGCACCGCCAGCTTCAGCGGGAACACCGTGGTGAACCAGCCGAGCGTGCGGCTGAGGTCCAGGTCGTCGAACAGCGCTTCACGGCCATGACCTTCCAGCAGCACCGACACTTCGTCGCGCCCGGTCCAGCCGGCAATCACCCGCACCAAGGCTGCCAGCAGCAGGTCGTTGACCCGTGTGCGGTAGGCGGCCGGCGCCTCGCGCAGCAGCCGCTCGGTCCATGCCCGGTCCAGGCGGCTGTAAACCGTGTGGGCGTGGCACTGCTGATTGGCTGCGGCCAGGTCGCTGACCTGCCGACGTGGCAGTGCGGCGCGCCCCTGCAACTGCTCGCACCAGTAGCCAAGCTGGCCCTGCATGTGCGCTGCATGCCCCTGCAAGCGCTTGGCCCATGCCTGCATGGAATGGCTCTTGGCGGGCAGGTTCGGCTGGTTACCCGCAAGCACGGCAGCGTAGGCCTGTTGCAGGTCCTCCAGCAGAATGCGCCATGACACCCCATCCACCACCAGGTGATGAACGACCAACAGCAACCGCTGGCTGCCGTCCGCCAGCGTTGCCAGCAAGGCACGCAGCAATGGCCCGTTTTCCAGGTCAAGGCTGCGCTGCGCTTGCTCGAGCAAAGTGTGCAACCCACCTTCATAATCCACCGCGGCCTGCCACAGCAGCGCCGCCTGGGCGCACTGGGCAGGGCTGCGGTAGCGCGCCTTCCAGCTGTCATCGGCGGGCGCAAAGCTCAGGCGCAAGGCATCATGGTGCTCGACCAGGGCGTGCAGGGCCCGCTCCAGATCAGCAGCGTTCAAAGGCTGCCGTGGTTCAAGCAGGATCGACTGGTTCCAGTGGTGACGTGCCGGGATCTCCTGGGCAAAGAACAGCTGGTGCACCGGTAGCAGCACCTGCTCGCCACTGAGCGGCCCCTGGTCGGCTTGCACCTCGCATGCGCCGACCTGGGCAACGCTGGCCAGTGCGGCCACGGTCTGATGCTCGAACAGATCACGGGCACTGAACAGCAGGCCATCCTGACGCGCCCGACTGACCAGCTGGATCGAGATGATCGAGTCGCCCCCGAGCTCGAAGAAGTTGTCACTCACGCCCACCTGCGGCAGCTTCAGCACGCGCTGCCACAACGCGGCAAGACGCTGCTCCAGGGCATTGCGTGGCGCCACGTAGGCCTGCTGCAGGGCGCTGAAGTCGGGTGCCGGCAGTGCTTTGCGGTCGAGCTTGCCATTGGGCAGCAACGGCAGTTGCTCAAGCACCAGCCAGTGGGTCGGCAGCATGTAGTCCGGCAGGCTCTGGCGCAGCGCCGCCTTCAGTTGCTCGCGCTGCTCGGCCGGCCCGTGTGCGGCAATGCTATCGGCCACCACCAGATAAGCCGCCAGCTGCTTGCCGCTTGGGCCGTCGACGGCTACCACCACGGCCTCGCGCACCTCGGCGCAGGCCAGCAGGCACGCCTCGATTTCGCCCAGTTCGACACGGAAGCCGCGGATTTTTACCTGGTTATCGATCCGCCCCAGGTAATCGAACTGCCCGTCGGCGCGCAGGCGAACCTGGTCACCGGTGCGGTACAGGCGCGCACCCTCGGTGCCAAACGGGTCGGGCACGAAGCGCTCGGCCGTCAGCCCCGGACGCCCCAGGTAGCCGCGGGCCAGGCCGGCACCGCCCAGGTACAGCTGCCCGGCCACGCCTGCTGGCAGCAGGCCCAGGGCGGCGTCCAGCACACACGCACTGCGCTCGCCGACAGGCTGGCCGATCGGTGCATAGGCGCTGTCGCAATGATCCCCGGCGCGGGTACGCCAGACCATCGGCGTGACCACGGTCTCGGTGGGGCCATACCCATTGATCATCACCTGGGGTTGCAGGCTTTGCTGCACCCGCTCGTAAGTCGCCCGCGGCATGGCATCGCCGCCAAAGCTGTAAAGACGAACCGGTGGAGGGTTACCGGCATGCGCCGCATGCTCGGCCAGCTGTTGCAGGTAGGCCGGCGGGAATCCGGCCATGGTCACCCCATGCCGGCGTATCTCCTCGTAGGTGCGCTCGGGGCTCCACAGCTCATCGTCGCGCAGCAGCAGGCTGCCCCCCATGACCAGCGAGGTCAGCCAGCGTTCATGGGCACCGTCGAAGGCAAACGACAGGAAATGCAGCTCACGGTCCGCCGGGGTCATTTCGTACCATTGGCCAGTGGCCAGGCAGTGCATGGCCAGCGGCCCGTGTGCGACCGCAACGCCTTTGGGCTGGCCGGTAGAACCCGAGGTGTAGATCACGTAGGCCAGGTTCTGTGGGTTCAATGCCACGGTGGGTGCATGTTCGGCGCCCGGCTGCTCAACCCGTTGGTCGAGCAGCAGCGTACGCATGCCGGCCTGCACGTCCAGGCCCGACAGCACCCGGCTGTGACTGAGCAACAGGTCGATGCCGCTGTCCTGCATCATGTAGGCCAGGCGCTCTGCCGGGTACTGAGGGTCAAGCGGCAGGAACGCGCCCCCGGCCTTGAGAATGCCCAGCAAACCGACAACCATGTCGAGCGAACGCTCCAGGGCGATGCCCACCAGCACGTCGGGGCCGACACCCAGCGCCCGCAGGCGGTGTGCCAGCTGGTTGGCCCGGGCCTCAAGCTGGCCGTAGCTCAGTTGCTGGTCGCCGATCAGCAGCGCTACCGCTTGCGGTTGGCGCCGGGCCTGCTCGGCAATCAGCTGGTGAACCGCCGCCGGCGCGGCCGCAAGCCCCGCCTGTTGCCAGCCCTGCAACAGGGCCGCCTGCTCCTGCGGCGCCAGCAACGGCAGCTCGCCGACAGCCTGGGCTGGGTCGGCGGCCAGGCCGCGCAGCAAGTTGCACCAGTGCTCAGCCATGCGTTGCAGGGTAGCGGCTTCGAACAGCTCGGCAGCGTAGAGGAACGACACGTTGATCGCCGCGTCGGTCTCCAGCGTTTCCAGGGTCAGGTCGAATTGCGCGGTGCCACCCTTCAGGGTCATTTCCTCGGCATGCAAACCTGCCAGGCTGGTGCTGCCCACCTGCTGGCCGGCAATGCTGAGGTGGTTGTACATCACCTGGAACAGCGGGTTGCGGTCCAGCGAGCGTTGCGGGTTCAAGGCCTCGACCAGGCGGTCGAACGGCAGGTCCTGATGCGCCTGGCCGGCCAGCGCCGTGGCCTTGACCTGGCTGAGCAGCGCCGCGCCGCTCATGGCCGGGTCGACTTCGACGCGCATGACCAGGGTATTGACGAAAAAGCCCAGGACGTTTTCCAGCTCTTGCCGGCTACGGTTGCTCACCGGTATGCCGATGCGCACATCGGGTTGTTCGCAGTAGCGTTGCAACAACAGGGCAAAAGCCCCGAGGAACAGCTGGAACAGGGTCAGCTCATGCTCACGTGCCAACTGCCGCAAGCGCTGCGCCAGTTCGCTGTCCAGGGCGAACGCGACGCGCCCCAGCCGGTGGTCTTTCAGCGCGCTGCGCGGGTGGTCGATTGGCAATTCCAGGATGGGCTGCTCGCTTCCCAGCTGCCCGCGCCAGTAGTCCAGCTGGCGCTGGAGCTCGCCCTGGTCGAGCCAGTGCTTGTGCCAGGCGGCGTAATCGGCGTACTGGATCGGCAGCTTGGCCAATGCCGGCGCCTCGCCCCGGTGCAAGGCCTGGTACAGGGCAACGAACTCACGCACCATCACGCTCATCGAACCACCATCGGAAATGATGTGGTGCAAGGTGACCACCAGCAACTGGTCCTGCTCGCCCAACTGCAGCACCTTGGCGCGCCACAACGGGCCGGTGCCCAGGTCGAACAGCCGCTGGGTCTCGGCCAGTACCTGAGCCTGTATCTGTGCCAGCTCGGCCGTTGCCGGCAGTCGGTCCCAGGCCAGCGGTAATTCACCCGCAGGCTGAATGCGCTGCAGCAACACGCCATCGCGCTCGACGAACGTCGTGCGGAAGGCTTCATGGCGTTCGCAGAGGATCGCGAAGGCCTGGGTCAATGCGGCACGATCCAGTTCGCCGCGCAGGCGCACGACCATAGGTGTGTGGTAGGCGGTGCTGTGCGGCTGCATCTGCCAGAACAGCCATTGCCGCTGCTGGGCGTGCGACGCGACCAGGGGCTGGTCACGCGGCACCGCTGCGATCGGCTCGACGTGCTGCGCGCCAGCGCCCAGTACCTGTTCGGCAAAGCCCTGTAGCGAGTTGCTTTCGAAAAGGCTGCGCAACGGTACGTCACGCCCCAGGATGCGCCGGACCCGGGCGATGATCTGCGTCGCCAGCAGGGAATGCCCACCCAGGGCGAAGAAGTTGTCGTCAAGCCCGACCTGGGCAACGTTCAGCACGTCCTGCCAGATCAGCGCCAGCTGCTGCTGCAAGGTGGTCTGCGGGGCACGGTAGGCCTGTGCCGGGCCTTCGTCAGGCACCGGCAAGGCGCGTAAATCGAGCTTGCCGTTGAGTGTCAGTGGCATGCCGGGCAATGCCATGAAGCGGCTCGGCAGCATGTAGTCCGGCAACTGCCTGGCCAGCGCCGCTTGTACGTCGGCAAGCACCTGCGGGGCGTCGGCCTGGCTGTCGGGCACCACGTAGGCGACGATACGGGCCGCGCTGCCGGTGCCGTGGATAACGGCCACGGCGTCGTGCACACGGGGCTGGCGCTTGAGGGTGTCGGTGATTTCACCCAGTTCGATGCGGTAACCGCGAATCTTCACCTGATGGTCGACCCGCCCCAGGTAATCGACCTGGCCGTTCGCCAACTGCCGCGCCAGATCGCCGGTACGGTACACCCGGCTACCGGCGGCCCCGAACGGGTTGGGCACGAAGCGTTCAGCGGTCATCGCCGCGCGGCGGTGATAGCCTCGCGCCACCCCTGCACCGGCAAGATACAGTTCGCCCTGGCAACCGGTGCTCAGCGGTTGCAGCGAAGCGTCCAGCACATAAGCCTGCATGTTGGCCAACGGCCGCCCAAGCGGCGCACGCCCGGTCGCCGGTGGCGCCTCGACCGCATCAGCGAGCGCGCCCACGGTGGTTTCGGTTGGGCCGTAATGGTTGAACAGCGTGCAGTGCGGGGCCAGCTGCGCCAGTTGTGCCATCAGCCCGGCGGGGCAAGCCTCGCCGCCCAGCACCAGCGCACGCTGCGGCAGTGCCCGGGCCGGGTGCGGGCCATCGAGCAATGCCTGCAGGTGGGAAGGGACAATTTTCAGCACGTCCACGGCGTGTGCGTGCATGTAGGCGGCGAAACGCTCGGCGTCCAGGCTGATGTCCAGGGCAATCACATGCAGGCAGCTGCCGCTGCACAGTGCGCCGAACAGGGTGGTATGGCCAAGGTCGGCCGCCAGCGTGGAAACCACCGCCATGCTCGCGACCCGGCCCAGCGCCAGGCGCTGCAAGGCCGCCTGCACGTAGTTGGCCAGGGCGCCATGGCTGATGGTGACACCCTTCGAACGCCCGGTAGAGCCCGAGGTATAGATGACATAGGCCAGGTTATCGGCATTCAACTGTGCAGGCGGAGCCGTCGTACTGAAGCGCGCCAGCTCCTCTGCTGCCTGGTCGAGCACCAGGTAGCGCACTTGTGTGTCCTGCGGTAGACGGGGCAGCAGCGCCTGCTGGGTCAGCAGCAGTTGAACACCGCTGTCGTCGAGCATGTAGGCAAGCCGCTCTTGCGGGTATTCGGGGTCGAACGGCACATAGGCACCGCCGGCCTTGAGGATGGCCAGCAGGCCAACGATCATCTCCACCGACCGTTCGACTGCAATACCCACCCGTACTTCAGGCCCGACGCCCCACTCGATCAGTTGGTGTGCCAGCCGGTTGGCATCGGCATCGAGTTCGGCATAGCTCAGTTGCCGGTCGCCGAACACCAGTGCCGGGGCCTGCGGCTGCTGCGCCACCTGCGCGGCGAACAGCGCAAGTATGTTGTCGACGGCGAACTCGCTGGCGGCCGGTTGGCTGGCCTGCAGCAGCCGCTGCCGCTCGCCGGCACCCAGCAGCGGCAAATCGCCGATGGCCGCCAGCGGGTCGGCGGCCATGGCCTGCAACAGGTTCAGCCAATGGCTCGCCATACGTTCGATGGTGGCCGGGGCGAACAATTCGCGGGCATAGGTGAAGGCGGCCTGCACCTGGCCGTCGCGCTCCACGGTATCGAGGGTGAGCTCGAACTGGACACTGCGCTCGTGACGCTCCAGCACGTGCAGCTCAAGGCCTGATTCGCTGCGCAAGGCGCCGATGTCGGCGACGTTCGCCTGATGGTTGTGCAACACCTGGAACAACGGCGTGTGGCTGAGGCTGCGCTCGACTTGCAGGCCTTCGACCAAACGCTCGAACGGCAAATCCTGGTGGCTCTGGGCCGCGCGGGTGGTTTCGCGGATATCGGCCAGCAATTGGGCGACGGACATCTGCGGGTCGAGCTCGGTGCGCAACACCTGGGTGTTGACGAATACGCCAATCAGCCCCTCGACTTCTTCGCGATTGCGGTTGGCGACCGGCACCCCGACACGGATGTCCTGCAGGCCACTGTAATGTTGCAAAAGCAGCTTGAAACCGGCCAACAGCACACTGAACAAGGTGACCCCTTGCTGACGCGCCAGGCCCGCCAGGCGCTCGCTCAGGCCCTGTGGCACCGCGATGGGCAGGCGCTGGCCCTGGCGGCTGGCATGCAGCGGGCGCGGGTAGTCGGCAGGCAACTGCAATACCGGGTGCTGGTCGCCCAGCTTGGCCTGCCAGTAAGCCATCTGTCGCGCCTGCTCCCCGGCCTCCAGCCAACGCCGCTGCCACAGCGCATAGTCACTGTACTGGATCGGCAACTCAGGCAGCACCGGCACCTGCCCGCGAACCAAGGCGTCGTAGCCGTGGACGAATTCCTGGATGAGCACGTTCATCGACCAGCCGTCGGCGACGATATGGTGCAGGGTCAACAGCAGCACATGCTCCTGTGCCGCCAGCTTCAACAAGCGTACGCGAAACAGCGGGCCCTGCTGGAGGTCGAAGGGCAAACCGGCTTCGTCCCGCACCGCCTGCGCGACGGCGGCGTCGCGGGCCTCGGCGGCCAGCGCCTGAAGGTCGTGTTCTTCAATGACGATGGCCGCTGGCTGCACCACTTGCACCACGTCGTCACCCTGGGTCTGGAACACAGTACGCAGGGCCTGGTGACGCTGCAGTACCTGCTCGAACGCGCGCTGTACCGCCGAGGTGTCCAGCGCCCCTTTCAACACCACCGCACTGGGCAGGTTGTAGGCGGCACCGTGTGGGTCCAGTTGCCACAGAAACCACATGCGCTGCTGGGCATAGGACAGTGCATGGCGATCGTCGACGGCGACGTCCGCAGGGATCGGGAATTGTGAAAAGTCGATACCCTCGCTGGCCAGGGTTTCGAGAAACAGCCGCCGCTTTTCCACCGGCAGCTCAATGAAACGGCGGGCGAGCTTCAGGGACTTCTCAACATTCATCGGGTTTCATCCGTGCACATGGGTTTCGAGTAACAACTCGGCTATCCCTACGAAACGGATGGAACACCGGGAAAATTAACCCGTCACGGCCACCGGCAAAGGCAGGCTCAGCGGGGGCCTGGGGTTCGCCATGACAGACGGTTTTCCGGTTTGCCTGCCCTCGCGCGTCATAAGGGTACCGGCGGGATTTTCCTCATACCGCGAGGGATCGACGCGCAAGCCCCCCAAACCACAAGGCACCGGCCCCTATGTCCAAAAAGTCACGCTCGAAACTCTGGTTCCTGGTTCACAGCTGGCTGGCCCTGCCCATCTGGTTCTTCGTGCTGATCGTCTGCTTCACCGGCACCCTGGCAGTGGTCAGCCAAGAGCTGGTGTGGCTGGCCAAACCGGAGATACGCGCGGCGAAGCCGAGCGATGATGCGCCACTGCTGACTTACGACCAGGTGCTCAAGGCCCTGCGTGAAGCCCGCCCCGATCTGGATGTGCAATACATCATGCGCCCGGACGAGTCGCACTTCGCGCTGCAGGTGCAGGTGGTGCAACCGGACAACACCACCCAGAACCTCTACGTGAACCCCTATACAGGCAAGATCCAGGGCATCAGCCCTTCCTTCGACTTCCGCCAGTTCACTCGCGCCTTGCATGGCTGGTGGCTGGTACCTTTCGGCAACGGCTACCCGTGGGGGTGGTACCTGGTCTCGCTGCTGGGCTTGCCGATGCTTGCCTCGCTGGTCACCGGCCTGGTCGTCTACAAGCGCTTCTGGAAAGGCTTTCTGAAACCTACCCTGCGCTTTCGCCAAGGTGCGCGCATCTTCTGGGGTGACTTCCATCGCCTGAGCGGTATCTGGTCGATCTGGTTCATTGCCGTGATCGCGATCACCGGCACCTGGTTCCTGATCCAGGCGTTGCTGGCCGACAACCACATCTCGATCTCAAGCCGCGACGTCCCCGCCGTGGTGGCCCGCGAGGACGTACCGCTGCTGCAGGCTGGCGAAGCGCCCCGGCTGGTCAGCCTGGAGCATGCCATCGAAACGGTGAAGGCGCAGATCCCCGGCTTCGAGGCATCCTTCGTGCGCCTGCCCGGCAATGCCTATGACACCTTCAACATCCGTGGCCGCGGCTGGTACCCGCTGATGTTCCAGAGCGCCAGCATCAACCCGTACACAGGCGTGGTCGCCACCTCGCACACCCTGGATGATCGCACGTCGTTGGAGTTCGTCACCGAATCCATGCGCCCGTTGCACACAGGCGACTTCGGCGGACTGTGGGTCAAGATGATCTGGTTCGTTTTTGGCCTGGTGCTGACCTTGATGGTGCTCAGCGGCCTGTTGATCTGGAGCAAGCGCACCGCACAGGCCACTGCAGCCGCACTGAAACGCAAGCCGCGCAGCGCACCAACGGCCAACGCCGCGCAAGACGCCCACCTGCCGGAGACCGCCCGATGAGCCGAGCCACCACCACCGACGCACCTTCGGCCTCACGCCGCCTGTGGCTGAAATGGCGCTTTCACCTGAACATCCTGCTGATACTCATCCCCTTGTGGTTCATGCCCAGGTATTTTGCCGACCAGGCGTTGTTCAAAGGTGAAGCCGGGCTGGGTGAGCGTGAGGCGGGTGTGGTCGCAGTGGGCCCATGGAGCCTGCGCCTGGCCGAATTCCGTGCGTCGGCGCCTCGCCAGGAAGGCCCGGCCGGGTATTTCAAGAGTTTCAGTGCGGCGCTGTGCAACCACTGTATCGGCGAAGTGAAGGCCACCTACCTGCGGGTGGGTAAGCCACGCAGCCTGCGCGCGGCCGGGAGCATCTTCTTCGGTTCACCCTACAGCATGGGCGCTTCCGTCCCGGTTCCGGCCAAGACCCGACCCAACGCTGAATTGTGGATCACCATGGAAGGCTGGGATGGCAGCGTGCACCAGGCTTCGATTCCCCTCAGCCAGGCCTCGCCGGCGACAGTTGCCTGGCTGCAGGCGCAGGTTGGCAGCCGCTAGACAACCCGGCGGCGCCCCCCCTGATCGGGTCAAGCGTTGCCAGCGGCGCTTTCCTTGCCCGCGTCCGTGGGGGCGCTTTCAGTGGGCGTGAAGACCATCACTTCCAGTACATCGGAATGGAACTCACGGCGGTACAGGATCAATACCACGCCCACACTCACCACCATGAATAGCCAAGGGCTGATGAACCAGGTCAGCATGGCCATGCCGAAGTAATACGAGCGCAGGCCGAAGTTGAACTGGTTGGCGGCCAGTGACAGCACCCGCGCCGCGCGGGAGGCGAACGCCTTGCGCTCCAGCTCATTGACCAGCCGTTCGCCGATCATCGGCGCCGACCCCACCAGCACGGCGGCAAAGTTGTATTGGCGCATGCACCAGCTGAACGTGAAGAAGGCATAGACAAATACCATGGCCAGGCACAGCAGCTTGATCTCCGACATTCCCTGGGATGTTTGCTGAACCAGCGGCAGGTCGGCCAGCAACGACAGTGCCCGGTCGGAGGCACCGAGCACGGTGAGGATGCCAGCCAGAATGATCAGGGTGCTGGAGGCAAAGAACGAAGCGTTGCGCTCCAGGTTACCGATCACGCTGGCATCAGCGATGCGGTTGTCGCGCAGCAGCATGCGGCGCATCCAGTCTTCGCGGTACAAGTGCAGCACACTGGCCAGGCACGCGGTGTCGCGCCCCTTCCAGATCGCATAGCGGGTATAGCCACCCCAGCACAGGGCGAACCAGGCGATGGCCAGCAGGTTGTTGAGGTTGCTTTGGATGAAGTTCATGCAGGGTTACCGAAAGGGCCATGTGCCTAAAGGATAGGGACCGGATTTCGACGCTGGCAAGCGGCAAAAGGCACACCTGCACACTGAAAAATGCATTACCTGCTGCGAAGCGGCCGAAACAGGCAAACAGCAAAAAGCCCCGCATCCTTTCGGAGACGGGGCTCTCTTGTTTTCACCCTTGGCGGGCACCCTTCGGCTTGTGGCCGGTGCCGCCCTCAGGCTTCGACTTGTCCGGTCAGGCCAGCGCCTCGCGCGGCTTGCCGAGCATGCGGTCGCAGGCCACGGCACCCACCAGGGTCACCACCGAAGGTACCAGCCAGGCCATGCCGGCATCACTCAATGGCAGGTGCGCCATGAAGTCTGGCAACACGTGGGCAAGGCTGCTGCCCTTGATCGCATCGACCATGCCGAACAACAGCGACACCAGCATCACCGGTGCCAGGATGCGCGTTGGCGAGTTCCACAGGTCTTTCACGAAGCTCAGGCCAACCACCACGATGCACGGCGGATAGATGGCGGTGAGCACCGGGATCGAGAACATGATCAGCTTGGTCAGGCCAAGGTTGGAAATCAGCAGCGAGAAGCCGGCGAGGATCACCACCAGCGCGCGGTACGACAGCGGCAGGATCTGGCTGAAGTACTCGGCGCAGGCACAGGTCAGGCCAACCGCGGTCACCAGGCAGGCCAGCGCGATCAGCACGGCCAGGAAGCCGCTGCCCAGGGAGCCGAAGGTGTGCTGTACGTAGGCATGCAGCACCGCCGCACCGTTGGTGGCGTCCGCCGCGATGTCGTGGCTGGTGGCACCCAGGCGGAACAGGCTGATGTAAACCAGGGCCAGCCCGACACCGGCGATCAGGCCGGCGATGATGGCGTAGCGGGTAATCAGCCTCGGCGACTCGACACCGCGCGAGCGAATGGCATTGACAATGACGATACCGAACACCAGGGCACCCAGGGTATCCATGGTCAGGTAGCCATCGGAGAAGCCCTTGGAGAACGCAGCGGCGGCATAGGCAGGCTGTGCGTCACCGATGGTACCGGCGGGCAAGGCGAAGGCAGCGATGCCCAGTACGGCCAGGGCAATGATCTTCAACGGTGCCAGGAAGCGGCCCACGGTGTCGAGCAACTTGCCAGGGTACATGGACACGGCCAGCACGACGATGAAGTACACCAGGCTGTAGATGAACAGCGCCAGCGGGCTTTCACCGGTCAGCGGTGCAACGCCCACTTCGAACGACACGGTCGCGGTACGCGGGGTGGCGAACAGTGGGCCTACCGACAGGTAGCACACAGCAGCCAGCAAGCCACCGAAGAACTTGCCGATCGGGCTGCTCAGGGCATCCATGCCGCCACCGACCTTGGCCAGGGCGACCACGGTGATGACCGGCAGGCCGACGGCAGTCACCAGGAAGCCCAGTGCAGCCATCCATACATGCGGGCCAGACTGCAGGCCGACGATAGGCGGGAAGATGATATTGCCTGCACCCACGAAAAGCGCAAACGTCATAAAGCCAAGCGCCAGGATATCCTGGCCTTTGAGAACTTTCATTTAAGGTAGTACCACACTGCTGAAATCGGGATTCGAGAGGGGATTTCCCTTTGGGTAAGGGGAAATGCTGCCCGGCTTGATAGGCCAGACCCGTTTAGCGTGTCGTTCCCTTTTGGGGTACGGGCACAGAGTGAACGCGTAATGTAACTGTTTTGTCAGTCAAACGCACTGGCACAGTGCTGCTTGTCCGATGTGCGTACATGTTTGTCGTCTGCGCGACCGAGGACAGCAGGCATTATCCTCGGATTGAAACATTCGTCTGCGTGAAAATTCCTATTAAACCTGTCGAAGAATCTCTATCGCCAGCACCGGCCTCTTCGCGGGTAAACCCGCTCCTACGAACCCCACATACGACAAAGGCCACCCGAAGGTGGCCTCTGTGCGCGTGGGGGGTGTAGCAGTATTACTTCTTGGCTTCCCAGCCAGTCAGCTCGGCCAGGGCCTTGCCGATGTCAGCCAGCGAACGCACGGTTTTCACACCCGCGTCCTGCAGGGCGGCGAACTTCTCGTCCGCAGTACCCTTGCCACCGGAGATGATGGCGCCAGCGTGGCCCATGCGCTTGCCCGCAGGTGCGGTAACACCGGCGATGTAGGAAACGACAGGCTTGGTGACGTGGGCCTTGATGTAGGCCGCGGCTTCTTCTTCAGCCGAACCGCCGATCTCACCGATCATCACGATCGCTTCGGTCTTCGGGTCTTCCTGGAACAGCTTCAGGATGTCGATGAAGTTGGAGCCCGGGATCGGGTCACCGCCGATGCCGACGCAGGTCGACTGGCCGAAGCCGGCGTCGGTGGTCTGCTTCACAGCTTCGTAGGTCAGGGTGCCGGAACGCGAAACGATACCGACCTTGCCTGGCAAGTGGATGTGGCCTGGCATGATGCCGATCTTGCACTCGCCCGGGGTGATGACACCTGGGCAGTTAGGGCCGATCAGGGTCACGCCCAGCTCGTCGCACTTGACCTTGGCATCCAGCATGTCCAGGGTAGGAATGCCTTCGGTGATGCAGACGATCAGCTTGATGCCGCCAAAGGCAGCTTCCAGGATCGAGTCTTTGCAGAACGGAGCCGGTACGTAGATGACCGAAGCGTCAGCGCCGGTAGCTTCCACGGCTTCCTTGACGGTGTTGAACACCGGCAGGCCCAGGTGGGTGGTGCCACCCTTGCCTGGGGTTACGCCGCCGACCATCTTGGTGCCGTAGGCAATGGCCTGTTCGGAGTGGAAAGTACCCTGCGAGCCGGTGAAGCCCTGGCAGATGACTTTGGTATCTTTATTGATCAGGACGCTCATTACTTGCCCTCCGCAGCTTTGACAACTTGTTGAGCAGCGTCGGTCAGGCTGGTTGCCGCAATGATGTTCAAACCGCTTTCTGCCAGTACTTTAGCGCCCAGTTCGGCGTTGTTGCCTTCGAGGCGAACGACGACCGGAACTTTAACGCCGACTTCTTTCACTGCACCAATGATGCCTTCGGCAATCATGTCGCAGCGAACGATGCCGCCGAAGATGTTGACCAGAACGGCCGCGACATTGCTGTCGGACAGAATGATCTTGAACGCTTCGGTAACGCGCTCTTTGGTAGCACCACCGCCAACGTCGAGGAAGTTGGCCGGCTTGCCGCCGTGCAGGTTGACGATGTCCATGGTACCCATGGCCAGGCCGGCACCGTTGACCATGCAGCCGATGTTGCCTTCAAGGGCAACGTAGTTCAGTTCGAACTTGGCAGCGTGGGCTTCACGGGCGTCGTCCTGCGACGGGTCGTGGAAGGTTTTCAGCTTCGGCTGACGGTACATGGCGTTGGCGTCGATGTTGATCTTGGCATCGAGGCAGTGCAGGTCGCCATCGGCCTTGATCACCAGCGGGTTCACTTCCAGCAGCGCCAGGTCATGATCCTTGAACAGCTTGGCCAGGCCAACGAAGATCTTGGCAAACTGTTGAACTTGCTTGCCTTCCAGGCCCAGCTGGAAAGCCAGCTCGCGACCCTGGAACGGCTGAGCGCCGACCAGTGGGTCGATGGTGGCCTTGAGGATTTTCTCAGGCGTTTCGTGAGCGACTTTCTCGATGTCCACGCCACCTTCGGTGGAAGCCATGAACACGATACGGCGGCTCGAACGATCGACTACAGCGCCCAGGTACAGCTCTTTGGCGATGTCAGTGCAGGATTCGACCAGAATCTTGGAGACGGGTTGACCGTTGGCATCGGTCTGGTAGGTAACCAGATTCTTGCCCAACCACTGTGCAGCGAACGCCTTGGCGTCTTCCTTGCTGCGAACCAGCTTTACGCCGCCCGCTTTACCGCGACCACCCGCGTGAACCTGGGCTTTTACAACCCACTCGTTCCCGCCGATCTTGTCGCAGGCTTCTGCAGCTTGCTCAGGGGTGTCGACTGCGAAACCCTTGGAAACTGGCAGGCCGTATTCAGCGAACAGCTGCTTACCCTGATACTCGTGAAGATTCATGCTTTTTACCGTCTTCGTTAGGTACTGCGCTTCGGCGCTGCGCCATCAGTGGCGCCGCACCACCTGTGACCGTTGACCCCGGGTTTCCCGTGTGATCCGGTCCGGCGGACTTTCCGCGGTGAGTCATGCACGCAAGACTCACGACGGGCAGCCCGCCGTGGTTTCTTATAATTAACGCTTCTTACGGTTGGCCACGTGAATGGCGCCGCCATTCACCGCCAGCGCTGCTTCATGCAACGCTTCGGACAGGGTTGGATGGCTGAAGACCATCATGCCCAGATCCTCGGCACTGGTGCCGAATTCCATTGCGATTGCGCCCTGCTGCACCAGTTCGGCAGCCGATGGGCCAATCACGTGAACACCCAGAACGCGGTCGGTCTTGGCATCGGCGATGACCTTGACGAAACCACCGGTGTCGTTGGCAGCCATCGCACGGCCGCTGGCCGCGAACGGGAAGGTGCCCACGTTAACCTCAACGCCCTCGGCCTTCAAGGCCTGTTCGGTCTTGCCGACCCACGCGATTTCCGGGTGGGTGTAGATGACCGATGGGATCAGGTCGTAGTTCATCTGGGCCTTGTGGCCCTTGATGCGCTCAACGACCATGATGCCCTCTTCCGAAGCCTTGTGGGCCAGCATCATGCCGCGTACCACGTCACCGATGGCGTACACGCCAGGAACGCTGGTGGCGCAGTAATCGTCGACGAAGATGTAGCCACGCTCGTCGATGGTCACGCCGCTGTCGGCAGCCAGCAGATCGGTAGTCACCGGGCGACGGCCGACGGCAACAATCAGCTTGTCGAAGGTGATCTTCTGCTCGCCTTCGGCGTTGGTGTAGGTCACTTCTACTTCATTGCCGTTGACTTTCGAGCCGGTGACGCGAGCGCCCAGCTTGATGTCCAGGCCTTGCTTGGTCAGGGTCTTCTGGGCTTCTTTCGACACGGCGGTGTCGGCAGCCATCAGGAAGGTGTCCAGGGCTTCCAGGACGGTCACTTCAGCACCCAGGCGAGCCCATACCGAGCCCAGCTCCAGGCCGATCACGCCTGCACCGATAACGCCCAGGCGCTTCGGTACGGCCTGGAATTCCAGGGCGCCGGTGGAGTCGACGATGACGTTCTGGTCGACCGGGGCCGGCGGAATGTCGATCGGGCGCGAGCCGGAAGCCAGGATCACGTTCTCGGCTTCGATGACTTCGGTGGTGCCGTCAGCTTTGGTGACTTCGACTTTCTTGCCGGCCAGCAGCTTGCCGTGGCCCTGGATCGAAGTGACGCCGTTGGCCTTGAACAGGGTGGCAACGCCACCGGTCAGGTTCTTGACGATGCCGGCCTTGCGGCCAACCATCGCGGCCACGTCCATCTTCACTTCGCCAGTGGAGATACCGTGGACGTTGAAGCTCTCTTTGGCTTCCTTGTATTTCCAGGAGCTGTCCAGCAGCGCCTTGGAAGGAATGCAACCTACGTTCAGGCAGGTGCCGCCCAGGGCCAGCTTGCCCTCGGCGTCGGTGTACTTCTCGATACAGGCAGTCTTCAGACCAAGTTGTGCGGCCTTGATGGCAGCTACATAGCCGCCTGGGCCTGCACCGATTACCACTACGTCGAATTTCTGGGTCATAAAAGATTCCTTATCAGCTACAAGCTACAAGCCGCGAACCGCGCGGCATGGCTTCTCGCGAAGCCAGGCCCGGCACGGTACGCAGCCAGAGGGTTAGATGTCCAGCAGCAGGCGGGACGGATCTTCCAGCAGGTTCTTGATAGTGACCAGGAAGGTTACCGCTTCCTTGCCGTCGATCAGGCGGTGATCGTACGACAGCGCCAGGTACATCATCGGGCGAATCACGACCTGGCCATTGATGGCCATCGGGCGCTGGATGATGTTGTGCATGCCGAGAATGGCGGCCTGCGGCGGGTTGACGATCGGGGTCGACATCATCGAACCGAAGGTGCCACCGTTGGTGATGGTGAAGGTACCACCGGTCATCTCTTCGATGGACAGTTTGCCGTCACGGGCCTTCTTGCCGAAGGTAGCGATGCCGTTCTCGATTTCAGCCAGGCTCATCGACTCGGCGTTACGCAGCACCGGCACCACCAGGCCACGGTCGCTGGACACGGCAACACCGACGTCGGCGAAGCCGTGATAGACGATGTCGTTGCCGTCGATCGAGGCGTTGACAGCCGGGAAGCGTTTCAGCGCTTCGGTGGCAGCCTTGACGAAGAACGACATGAAGCCCAGGCGCACGCCATTGTGGGTCTTCTCGAACAGGTCCTTGTACTTCGAACGCAGGGCCATGACTTCGGTCATGTCCACTTCGTTGAAGGTGGTCAGCATTGCCATGTTCGACTGGGCTTCGACCAGACGCTCGGCGATCTTGGCACGCAGGCGGGTCATCGGCACGCGCTTCTCGGTACGGTCGCCAGCGGCGACGACAACCGGGGCAGCGGCAGCAGCGGCAGGCTTGGCAGCCGGTGCAGCGGCAGGAGCCGACTTCTTGTTGGCAACAGCAGCAACCACGTCTTCCTTGGTGACGCGACCGCCTTTACCGGTGCCTGCCACGGTAGCCAGGTCGATGCCGTTTTCTTCAGCCAGCTTGCGCGCAGCCGGGGCAGCGATCGGGTCATCTTCGCCGGCGTCAGCGCTGGCAGCGGCCGGAGCAGCTGCAGGTGCGGCGGCCGCGGCAGGCGCGGCGGCAGCACCGCCTTCAACGATCGAACCCAGCAATTCGTCGGACAGGACGGTGTCGCCCTCGCCCTTGACGATGTCGCCCAGCACGCCATCGGCAGTCGCCAGTACTTCCAGGACAACCTTGTCAGTCTCGATGTCGACGATCAGCTCGTCACGCTTGACGGCTTCGCCCGGCTTCTTGTGCCAGGTGGCAACGGTGCCATCGGCAACCGATTCCGGGAAGGTTGGGGCTTTGATCTCGATAGCCATTATCTGTGTTTCCTTAAATTCGGTTTCAGGTGCGCGAAGGCGTTAGACAGTGAAGGCGTCTTGCAGCAGTTTTTCCTGCTGTTCGGCGTGCTTCGAAGCGTAACCACAGGCTGGCGCGGCAGAAGCGTCGCGACCGGCGTATTCCAGGACCAGTGCCTTGTTGTGGCGGCCCAGGATACGGCGCATGTGGTGCTGGCTGCTGTACCAGGCACCCTGGTTCATCGGCTCTTCCTGACACCAGACCGCATGCTTGAGGTTGGTGTAAGGGGCGAGGATTTCGACCAGATCGTCCTCAGGGAACGGATACAGCTGCTCGATACGCAGGATGGCGATGTCTTCGCGGCCTTCGGCACGGCGTTTTTCCAGCAGGTCGTAGTAGACCTTGCCGCTGCACAGCACCAGACGCTCGACCTTGGCCGGATCGATTGCGTCGATTTCCGGGATCACGGTCTGGAACGAGCCTTCTGCCAGGTCTTCCAGGGTCGAGATGGCCAGCTTGTGGCGCAGCAGCGACTTCGGCGTCAGGACGACCAGCGGCTTGCGCAGCGGGCGAATGACCTGGCGACGCAGCAGGTGGTAAATCTGTGCCGGCGTCGTCGGTACGCAGACCTGGATGTTGTGCTCGGCGCACAGCTGCAGGTAACGCTCCAGACGCGCGGAGGAGTGCTCCGGCCCCTGCCCTTCATAGCCGTGTGGCAGCAGCATGGTCAGGCCACACAGGCGGCCCCACTTGTGCTCACCACTGGTGATGAACTGGTCGATCACCACTTGCGCACCGTTGGCGAAGTCGCCGAACTGGGCTTCCCAGATCACCAGCGCGTTCGGCATGGTGGTGGAGTAGCCGTATTCGAAGGCCAGTACCGCCTCCTCGGACAGGAACGAATCGTACAGATCGAAACGTGGCTGGCCAGGGAACAGGTTCTGCAACGGAATGTAGGTGCTGGCGTCCTTCTGGTTGTGCAGCACCGCGTGACGGTGCGAGAAGGTGCCACGGCCGATGTCCTGGCCGGTCATGCGGATCGGGTGACCTTCGAACTGCAGGGTGGCGTAAGCCATGGTCTCTGCATAACCCCAGTTGATCGGCAAGCCACCGGCCTGCATCTTCTGACGGTCTTCGTAGATCTTCGACACCTGACGCTGGACCACGAAACCTTCCGGCAGCTCGAGCAGCTTGGCCGACAGATCCTGCAGGGTCTTGAGGTCGAAACGGGTGTCGTGACGCGCGGTCCAGGCATGGCCCAGGTACGGACGCCAGTCGACGAACAGCTCGCGGTTCGGCTCCTTGACCAGGCTTTTCACCACGTGCAGGCCATTGTCCAGCGCGTTGCGGTACTCGTCGATCTTGGCCTGAGCGCGCTCGGCGTCGATGCGACCGGCCTGGATCAGCTGCTCGGCATACAGCTCACGGGTAGTGCGCTGCTTGCTGATTTGCTGGTACATCAGCGGCTGGGTGCCGTTCGGCTCGTCAGCCTCGTTGTGACCACGGCGACGGTAGCAGACCAGGTCGATGACCACGTCACGCTTGAACTGCATGCGGTAGTCGATGGCCAGCTGGGTGACGAACAGCACGGCTTCCGGGTCATCGCCGTTCACGTGCAGGATCGGTGCCTGGATCATCTTGGCAACGTCGGTCGCGTACTCGGTGGAGCGCGCATCCAGTGGGTTGCTGATGGTGAAACCAACCTGGTTGTTGATCACGATGTGCACGGTACCGCCGGTCTTGAAACCGCGGGTCTGCGACATCTGGAAGGTTTCCATGACCACGCCCTGGCCAGCGAACGCAGCGTCGCCGTGGATCGAGATCGGCAGCACCTTGTCGCCAACGGTGTCGTTGCGGCGGTCCTGACGGGCGCGCACCGAACCCTCGACCACCGGCGAAACGATTTCCAGGTGGGACGGGTTGAACGCCATGGCCAGGTGCACTTCGCCACCCGGGGTCATCACGTTCGAGGAGAAGCCCTGGTGATACTTCACGTCACCGGAGCCCAGCTCGTTCATCTTCTTGCCTTCGAACTCGTCGAACAGCTCGCGCGGGTTCTTGCCGAAGGTGTTCACCAGCACGTTCAGGCGGCCACGGTGGGCCATGCCGATCACGACCTCCTTGGCGCCGTAAGAGCCGGAACGCTGGATCATTTCATCCAGCATCGGAATCAGGCTCTCGCCGCCTTCAAGGCCGAAACGCTTGGTGCCCGGGTACTTGGTGCCCAGGTACTTTTCCAGGCCCTCACCGGCGGTCACGCGCTCGAGCAGGTGGGCCTGCACGTCAGCGGAAAACTCCGGACGGCCGCGCACGCTTTCCAGGCGCTGCTGGAACCAGCTGCGCTGCTCGGAATCGACGATGTGGGTGAATTCGGCGCCAATGGTGCGACAATATGTCTTCTGGAGTGCATCGAAGATGTCGCGTAGGCTCGCCTCCTCTTTGCCGATGAACAGGTCGCCGGCACGGAAGGTCGTATCAAGATCGGCATTGGTCAAGCCGTAGTGATTGATCGACAGGTCTACGGGCGCAGGGCGCTGCCACAACCCCAACGGGTCGAGCTTGGCAGCCTGATGGCCGCGCATACGATAGGCCTGGATCAGTCGCAGAACTTCAACCTGCTTCTTCTCGTGTTCACTGCTCACGCTCCCGGCGGAAACCGGTTGGGCGCGGCGCTGGTTCTTTGCCAGCAGTACGAAATGGTCGCGGATTGTCGAGTGCGATACATCAGTAGCGGTGCTGCCGTCGGCTGGCAACTTCTGGAAGTAAGTGCGCCACTCTTCTGGCACAGCGTTAGGGTCGTGCAGGTAGAGCTCGTAGAGCTCTTCCACATATGCAGCGTTACCACCTGAAAGGTGGGCGCTATCCCACATGCGCTGCATCACGCTTTCTTGCATGCTTGGTCACCCTCGATTAGGGGACTGATCGGCGAGAGCCACAGCAAACCTGGAAAAGTCCGAAAACAGCGACTGAACCACGCCACTTGGATCCTGCTGATTTTCCGGGTACCAGCCCGGAAAGCCCCTGCTGGTCTCATATCTTCATAGGTAATGAACGCGGGCTTTGTGGGCCCTTGTTCGGGTTTTACCTCAGTGCGGGCTCACCACCCGCACCTCGGCTTACTGCAGGTACAACGCTTTGTATCAGGTGCCGCTTTGCAGCAGCATGTTACGTACGTGACCGATTGCCTTGGTCGGGTTCAGACCTTTCGGGCAAACGTTTACGCAGTTCATGATCCCGCGGCAGCGGAATACGCTGAACGGGTCATCCAGGGACGCCAGGCGCTCCTGAGCCTTGGTATCGCGGCTGTCGGCAAGGAAGCGGTAGGCTTGCAGCAAGGCTGCCGGGCCCAGGAACTTGTCCGGGTTCCACCAGAACGACGGGCAGGAAGTCGAGCAGCACGCGCACAGGATGCACTCGTACAGGCCGTCCAGCTTGTCACGGTCTTCCGGCGATTGCAGGCGCTCGATGGCCGGGGCCGGGGTGTCGTTCTGCAGGAACGGCTTCACCTTCTCGTACTGCTTGTAGAAGATGCTCATATCGACCACCAGGTCACGAATGACCGGCAGGCCTGGCAGAGGACGCAGAACCAGCTTGCCGCCCTTCACCACCGCCGACAGCGGGGTGATGCAGGCCAGGCCGTTCTTGCCGTTCATGTTCATGCCGTCGGAACCGCAAACGCCTTCACGGCAGGAGCGACGGTACGAGAAACCCTCGTCCTTTTCCTTGATCAGTGCCAATACATCGAGCACCATCAGGTCCTTGCCGCCGGTATCGACGTCGAACGACTCCATTTTTGGCGCCGAGTCGGTGTCCGGGTTGTAACGATAAACTTCGACTTTCAACATAGCAGCCACCCTTAGTAAGTCCGGACTTTTGGTTCGAAGGCTGGAACAGTCTTCGGCGCAAAGTTGACGCCGCGCTTGGCAACGCGCTTCTCACCCGGGTAGTACAGGGTGTGGCACAGCCAGTTTTCGTCGTCACGGTCTTCGAAGTCTTCACGGGCGTGAGCGCCGCGGGACTCTTTACGGGCTTCCGCCGCGATGGCGGTAGCTTCGGCAACTTCCAGCAGGTTCTGCAGCTCCAGCGCTTCGATACGCGCGGTGTTGAAGGCCTGGGACTTGTCGTTGATCTTGACGTTGGCGATACGGTCACGCAGACCGGCCAGTTGCTCGATACCCTTCTGCATGTATTCGCCAGTACGGAATACACCGAAGTAGTTCTGCATGCAGCTCTGCAGCTCGCGCTTCAGGCTGGCAACGTCTTCACCGCTGGTACGCTCGTTGAGCTTGTTCAGGCGGTTCAGGGCAACATCGACGTCGGTGTCGCTGGCGTCGCGGTATTCCACGCCTTCGCTCAGCGCCTTCTCCAGGTGCAGGCCGGCAGCACGGCCGAACACCACCAGGTCGAGCAGCGAGTTGCCGCCCAGGCGGTTGGCACCGTGAACCGATACGCACGCCACTTCACCTACGGCGAACAGGCCCGGGATGATGTGATCCTGACCGTCGGCGTCCATGGTGATGGCCTGGCCATGAATGTTGGTGGCAACGCCGCCCATCATGTAGTGGCAGGTTGGAACCACCGGCACCGGCGCGACCACAGGGTCGACGTGGGCGAAGGTCTTGGACAGTTCGCAGATACCTGGCAGGCGGCTGTGCAGCACTTCCTCGCCCAGGTGGTCCAGCTTCAGCAGTACGTGGTCCTTGTTCGGGCCCACGCCATTGCCGGCGATGATTTCCTTGACCATGGAACGGGCAACCACGTCGCGGCCGGCCAGGTCTTTGGCGTTCGGCGCGTAACGCTCCATGAAGCGCTCGCCGTGGGCGTTGATCAGGTAGCCACCTTCACCACGGCAACCTTCGGTGACCAGTACACCGGCGCCGGCGATACCGGTCGGGTGGAACTGCCACATTTCAATGTCCTGCACCGGCACGCCTGCACGCAGGGCCATGCCGATACCGTCACCGGTATTGATCAGGGCGTTGGTGGTGGACGCGTAGATACGGCCTGCACCGCCAGTGGCCAGTACGGTGGCCTTGGACTTGATGTACAGGGTTTCGCCGGTTTCGATGCAGATGGCGATCACACCCACGAATGCGCCGTCCTGGTTCTTCACCAGGTCAACTGCGTAGTACTCGTTGAGGAACGTGGTGCCCGCTTTCAGGTTGCCCTGGTACAGGGTGTGCAGCAGCGCGTGACCGGTACGGTCCGAAGCGGCACAGGTACGGGCGGCCTGGCCACCTTTACCGAAGTCCTTGGACTGACCACCGAACGGGCGCTGATAGATGCGGCCGGTTTCGGTGCGCGAGAACGGCAGACCCATGTGGTCCAGTTCGAAGACCGCAGCCGGGCCTTCCTGACACATGTACTCGATAGCGTCCTGGTCACCGATGTAGTCGGAACCCTTGACGGTATCGTACATGTGCCAGCGCCAGTCGTCGTTCGGGTCGGCCGAAGCGATGGCGCAGGTGATGCCGCCCTGGGCGGATACGGTGTGCGAACGGGTCGGGAAGACCTTGGTGACTACGGCAGTCTTGTGGCCGCCTTGAGCCAGTTGCAGCGCTGCGCGCATGCCGGCGCCGCCGCCACCGATGATGATGGCGTCGAAGGAAATGGTTGGAATGCTAGCCATGGATCAGATACCCCAGAGAATCTGCACACCCCAGACGAAGTAAGCGAACATCGCAACGCCGCATACCGCCTGGAACAGGAAACGAATCGCAGTTGCCGACTTGCCGAACGACATAGGCGTCAGGTAGTCGGTTGCAATGGTCCACATGCCAACCCAGGCGTGAGCGCCCAGGGCAACGAGGGCCAGCAGACTGAAGATCCGCATCGCGTTGTTGGAGAACAGACCATGCCACTGGGTGTAGTCGATGCCTGGGTGGGCGACCACGTAGCCGATCAGGAAGAGGAAGTAAGCCGCGAGAACGACCGCAGAAACGCGCTGCGCCATCCAGTCATAGAGGCCCGAACGCGACAGGTTCGTGACATTGGTTACCATACCCAAACTCCCACCAGAACGATCAGCACCACGGAGATGACGATCACGATTTTCGAGCCCAGCTTGCCGCCTTCCAGCGTCTCACCGATACCCATGTCCATGATCAGGTGACGAACACCTGCCACGAGGTGATAAAGCAGGGCGGACAGCAGACCCCAGGTCACGAACTTGGCCAGCGGGCTGGTCAGACACGCCTTCACCTCACCGAAGCCTTCCTCGGAACCCAGCGACTTGCCCAGTGCATAAAGCATGATGGCAAGGCCGATGAACAGGATGACGCCGGAGATACGGTGCAGGATGGACGTGTACGCAGTGACGGGGAGCTTGATGGTCCTTAGGTCTAGGTTTACAGGTCGTTGGCTTTTCACGGCTTTTTTCACACTGAAGAGCCCCTAGCGAATCAGGGCAAAGTTGTTGGTAAGTGTACTGGTCAGGTACCCACCACCCAGGGAACGGCGACCCCCAGCAGTTCGGGCTTGCAAGCCCCTGGCGGTCGGGTGCCGAGTATAGACAGTTAGGCTGCTTATGACAACGTGACGGGGTAGCCCAAATAGCGCATTGCCTTTAATGAACAAAAGGCGTAAATGGGCGAGAATTTCGGGAAAAATCAGGCTTGAATGCCTGATTCAACAAGCCTTTAGGCAAATTGACATCTGAATTTATCCCTCTATAGTGGTGCGGGCCCTGCGTGGGGGGTCTGTCTGATGATTTCAAGCATTAATAGGAGGCCACATGGCTGACAAAAAAGCGCAGTTGGTCATCGAGGGCGCTGCCCCCGTCGAGCTGCCCATTTTAACCGGCACCGTTGGTCCTGATGTAATCGACGTCCGCGGGTTAGGGGCCACTGGTCACTTCACCTTCGACCCAGGTTTCATGGCGACTGCCTCGTGCGAGTCGAAGATCACCTATATTGACGGCGACAAAGGTATCCTGCTGCACCGCGGCTACCCGATCGAGCAACTCGCCGAACAGTCCGACTACCTCGAAACCTGCTACCTGCTGCTCAACGGCGAACTGCCGAATGCCGAGCAGAAGGCCCAGTTCGTCAGCACCGTCAAGAACCACACCATGGTTCACGAGCAGCTGAAGTCCTTCTTCAATGGCTTCCGCCGCGACGCTCACCCGATGGCGGTGATGTGCGGCGTGGTCGGCGCCCTGTCGGCGTTCTATCACGACTCCCTGGACATCAATAACCCGCAACACCGCGAAATCTCCGCGGTGCGCCTGGTCGCCAAGATGCCGACCCTGGCTGCGATGGTTTACAAGTACTCCATGGGCCAGCCGATGATGTACCCGCGCAACGACCTGTCGTACGCGGAAAACTTCCTGCACATGATGTTCAACACCCCGTGCGAGATCAAACCGATCAGCCCGGTGCTGGCCAAGGCAATGGACCGGATCTTCATCCTCCACGCCGACCACGAGCAGAACGCCTCCACCTCCACCGTTCGTCTGGCCGGCTCGTCGGGTGCCAACCCGTTCGCCTGTATTGCCGCCGGTATCGCTGCACTGTGGGGCCCGGCCCACGGCGGTGCGAACGAAGCCGTACTGACCATGCTGGATGAAATCGGCGATGTTTCGAACATCGACAAATTCATCGCCAAGGCCAAGGACAAGAACGACCCGTTCAAGCTGATGGGCTTCGGTCACCGCGTGTACAAGAACCGCGACCCGCGCGCCACCGTGATGAAGCAGACCTGCGACGAAGTCCTGCGCGAGCTGGGCATCAAGAACGACCCGCAGCTGGAACTGGCCATGCGCCTGGAAGAGATCGCCCTGACCGATCCTTACTTCATCGAGCGTTCGCTGTACCCGAACGTCGACTTCTACTCGGGGATCATCCTCAAGGCGATCGGCATTCCGACCAGCATGTTCACCGTGATCTTCGCCCTGGCACGTACCGTGGGCTGGATCTCGCACTGGAAAGAAATGCTCTCCAGCCCGTACAAGATCGGCCGTCCGCGCCAGCTGTACACCGGTGAGCAGAAGCGTGACATCGTTGCCCTGAAGGACCGCAAGTAAGCGTTGATCGCTGAACGTAAAAGGCTGCCCTCGGGCAGCCTTTTTTATTGTAAATCCTGCCGGTCGCAGTGCGGCCTTTGCGGGGGCGACCTTGCGTCGCGAAAGAGCTGCAAAGCAGCCCACGCAATATTGCGCCAAGCCTAAGATTCGGGGGCCGCTGCGCGCCCCATTCGCGACGCAAGGCCGCTCCCACAGAGACCGCGCGCCGCGTTAAACCTCAGTTTTTCTCAGCCCGCTCGCGCAGAGCTTTCAGGGTATTGAACGGCGCATCCACCACGAACTTGTTGGCCACCATTGCCGGCACGCTGCCGCCCGGCTCGGTGTGCACCTGGTAGGTCACCTCCGTGCTGTCGCCCTTGGGCACCAGCTTCCAGAAGCCCTCAACCTTGGCCACCCGCACAAAGCCCTTCTCTTCCGGCAAATAGGTCGGCTCTTCCTTCAGGTTACGCACCAGGCTGCCGTCCGTCTCCTTGACCGTGGTCACATGCAAAACCGAATCACGCGGCGTCACCGGCCAGGGTGTATTGAACTGGGTGTAGGTCCAGGTCTGGCCACCTTCTTGCTTGAGCAATTTCTGCAACTTGCACTCATGAATCCATGCGCAGGCACCCACCACATCTTCCTGCAACGCCTGCACCTTGGCCAGCGGCGCCTTGATCACGGTAACGCCCTGATAGGCCTTGTACTTGGAACCCGCCACTTCGCTGAGGGATACCTTGATCCCGTCCTCGTTCTTGGCCACTTGCCAGTTTTCAGCCCAGGCCACAGGCGACAGCAGAACACCCACGCCACACAGCAGTGCAATACGCTTGAACGATCTCATCATGTTTATCCTTGTTGTCGAAGATCCAGCCTGTCACGCCGCCGTCATCTGCTCCCACCAGCCAAGAATCCTGATTGCCTCGTCACGATCACTGCCGCACACCTCGGCATCCGCCTTGAAGCCACCGCACACCGCCGGCCGCTCGGGCTTGCCGAACAGGTCGCAAAGGTTGGCCGCAGTCAGGTGCAGGCAGCGCTCACCCGCCGGCTTGCCATTGGGCATTCGCGGCATCGCAGAAGTGATGGACGGGGCGATGCAGCAGGCACCACAGCCCTCACGGCATTTCATGGCTATTCACCAAAATCAGGACTCCCTGGAACAAAACGGGACGAACGTCCCTGGATAGTAACCGCTCAAACAGTCGTTTGAAATTGCTGGCACGATGAAATCTGCTGTGACCCAGCAGTCAGTTCTCGCCTATTGGCGATACTCGAAATCGATGGCAGCGCCCTCCACCTCACGACGGCTATCATTGCGCAGTTGCAGCTGCATTTCGTTGTTGATCAGCCGGCCATTGAGCTGGAACGGGCTGTCATTGGTCTCTGGCTTTTCTGTGAACATGGGCGGCAACAAAGGTTTGCGCCGCTGGATTGGGGAAAGCGTGCCCACATTCGGCTCAAGGTTGTTGACCATCTCGACGGGCAAGCTAAGGTCCAGCCCTGTCTTGGGCAATGGCTTGGCAACCGCTTTGCTGACCGGCTTGCGCGCAGGCTTGGCTGTCGCCTTTTTTGGCACGTGCTTACCCTGAGCCGCCTGAACCTCGTTTGCCGGTTGCGCAGCCAAGGCAGGGGCGACCGGGCAGCAAAACGGCAAAAGGCACACGATCAGAACAAAGCAGCGCAAAACGTTCATGGCAAATGGACAGACTGGCAGGAAAAATGCGTATGCTCCCTGTTCCACAGGCAGCTTGCAAGCCTTACAAAAGCGTAACCGCAGTCTCCCTGCACAACTGCTGCGCCAGCAAACCGAGCGTAATCACAGCCCGCTCGGCCTCCTTATTCCAAGGAATGCCGCAGTTGAGTCGGACACAGTGGTTGAACTGCTCTGTGTTACTGAATATCAGTCCTGGCGCAATGCTGATGCCCTGCTCCAGCGCGCGCACATGCAGCTCCTGGGTATTGACCCGACCCGGCAGGCTCACCCAGAGAATGAAGCCGCCCGTCGGCCGGGTCATCTGGGTGCCCTCGGGGAAGTGCTGCTGCACTGCCAGCTGATAGGCACTGAGGTTCTTGCGATATTCCTGGCGTATGTAGCGCAGATGCCGGTCGTAGCCGCCATTCTCCAGGTAGGCTGCCACGCCCATCTGCGTCACGCTACAGGCCGAGTGGGTGGTAAACGTCTGCAGGCGCTGAATCTCGTCCTGGTAACGCCCGGCGATCATCCAGCCCACCCGCACGCCAGGGGACAGGGTCTTGGAGAAGCTCGAACAGTAGATTACCCGGTCCAGCCGGTCGAACGCCTTCAGCGCCTTGGTCTTGCCCTGCTCGAACATCAGCTCACCGTAGATGTCATCCTCGATGATCTGGATATCGAAGTCCGAGGCCAGGCGCAGCAATTGCTTTTGCCGCTCTTCGGGAACGGTGCCGCCCAGCGGGTTGCTCAAGCGCGCAGTGAGCACCAGCGCCTTGATCGACCATTGGTTAGCCGCCAGTTGCAAGGCTTCGAGGCTGATACCGGTGGACGGGTCACTGGGGATTTCGATCACTTTCAAACCCAGCAGGTCAGCCAGCTGCAGCAAGCCGTAATAGGTCGGCGACTCGGCGGCAATCAGGTCACCTGGGCGGGTGAGCACCCGCAGCGACATCTGCAGGGCATCGACACACCCATGGGTCACGATCACTTCGCGCGGGTCGACCAGCACGCCGGCATCGCGCATGCGTATGGCAATCTGTCGGCGCAGCGGCTCGAAACCGGGGCTGAACATGTAGCTGAAGGCGCGCGGGCTGTGGAAGCGCGTCACCTTGGCGATTTGCTGATGCAGGGCGCGCACTGGCAGGTAGTCGACATGCGGCACTGCAGCGCCAAACGGGAACACACCATCGCGGCGCGCCTCAGTCAGCACCTGCTGGATGATGCTGGCGCGCGTGACCAGGCCGGGGCGTTCCACCCGGGCGATGTCCGGGGTTTGCGCGGTCAAGGCAGGGGTCTGGTGCACGTAATAGCCAGACTGCGGCCGCGCCCGGATAAGCCCTTGGTCCTCAAGATTGGCATAGGCCTGCAACACCGTGGCATGGCTGACGTTGAGCTGGGCGCTCATCTTGCGCACGGAAGGTACCCGCTCGCCTGGCTGGTAGACACCGCGACGGATATCATCGGCCAGTTGCTGGGCGATACGCTGGTACAGCAGCAGGTTGGTCATGTCGACATGCTCGTTATTCTTGTACGGGTCACTGACGGTAGAGAATACCGTAACAGTTGCAAAGTGTACTGGGACAGATTGCAACATAGTCGACAATACAACAGCGTGACCGCTATCGAAACGATTAAACCGACATAAAACGGGCCGCAAAGCGGCCCGTTTCGACAAGACTCAGCGCGCTGGCGCGAGCCGACCCTTGTCATCGGAGAATACGATCTCCACTCGTCGGTTTTGCGCCCTGCCCCGCTCCGAAGCATTGGCCTCGATCGGGTACTGGTCGCCATAGCCCTCGACCTGCAGGCGCTTTTCATCGATGCCCAGGTCCACAAGCATGTCGGCCACGGACTGCGCCCTGTCGCGCGACAGCTTGAGATTTTCCTCGCCCGCGCCAGTACTGTCGGTATAGCCCTCGATACGCACTACCCGGCGCGGGTTGAGCTGCAGGAACTGCACCAGCTTGAGCACAGTCCGGCTGGCCGAGTTCTTCAGGTCGGCGCTGCCGGTATCGAACAGCACATCGCCCAAGGTCATCACCAAGCCACGGTCGGTCTGCTCCGAAGCCAACGCGGCAATCTGCGACTCGACCCACTTGCCCTGCTGCTGCACGCTGGCCAACTTGGCCTCACGCAAGGCCAGCTGCAGGCGCTGGCGCTCCAGGTCGAGCTTGGCCTGGCGCTCCTGGTTCAGCGCCAGCTTGGCATGCTCGCGGGCAATCTCGCTGTAGCGCTGGCTGAGGTAAGCATAATGCCGCACATCAGAACCGGTGCCGATGTAACTGGACAGGCGCTCGGCGCGAGCCAGCGATTCACCCGCCCGAATCACGTCACGCGGCGCGCTGCGCAGCACATCGGAATCATCTTTGACCCCCTGGAAGGCGACGGTGGCCTCATCCAGCGCGGCACTGCTGCGCTGGCTGGCACAACCTTGCAAACCTGCCGTCAGCGCCAACAATGCCAATGCAGCCAAAGGCGTACGACGGATCATGGCTGCACCTCCAGTTGCTTGCGCAAGCGCTTGACCCGCGACTGCAGCACCTGCAGCTGCTCTTCGCTCTTCTGGTTCAGCACCTGGGCCTCGGCCAGGCGCGCATCCAGCTCGGCCTGCTCGGCGCGCATGCGCGCATCGCGATAGTCCTGGGTAAGCATGTTGGCCTTGGCGCGGGCCAGCTTGTCTTCAGCCAGTTTGAGCGTTTCTACCTGCTCAGTGGCGCCGACGGCCTTGGCCTGGTCCAGAGCCTGTTCGGAAATGCGCATCTGCTCGTCAGGGGCCGGATCATTGGCGCAGCCAGCCAGGCCGAGCACGGCCAGGGCGAGGATTAGTGGTTGGGTTCTCACGCAATCTTCCTAGTGTTTGGGGGCGTCCGCAGGCACGTGCAACTGCGCTTTCCAGCGCTCGACATTACGTTGCAGCACAGCTTCGGATGCACCAGAGATCGGCAATTCTGTCAGTTTTTTTGCCAATTGCCCACGCAACCAGCTGTCATTGCACGCCGAGTTGTGCGACAGCGCCAGGTACAGGCCCGGCCTGTCCACCGGCAAGCCGCGGGCTATCAGGTCATTGCTCATACCCAGGCTCTGGGCCATGGCCATACCGGAGTAACGGCCAGCCAGCACATAATCCACCTGGCCGAGTACCAGTTTCTGGAACGCCTGGGTCAGGTTCTGCGCCGGCACCAGCTTGAGCTGGGCCTTGGCGAACGCAGTAAAGGCCGGGGTCAGGCGCGCACGCTCGGACAAACTGCCCTGGTACCTGGCCAGGTCGGCCGGGCCATCAAAGGTCACCGCTGCATCATGGCGGGTCCACACCAGGTACTCATTGAGCTGCAACGGCGGATGGATGTAGTCCAGCGCGGTCAGTTGCTCCACCTGCATGGGGGTGTCGAGCAGCAGGTCCATGCGCCCGCTGCGCACCTCTTCCAGCGCCTGATCACGGCGACCGGCACTCAGCACCTCGACCTTCACACCCAGCTCTTCCGCCACCTGGCGCAACAGGTCAACGTTGGCGCCGACCAGGTGCTTCGGGTCTTTCGGGTCCTGCCACGAATAGGGCGGCGCATCAGGGCTGCCGGTCGCCACCAGGCGCTCGCACTTGCCTGCGGCCATGGCCAGTGGTGACACCAACAGCGCCACACATGCCAGCACCCTGCCCGTTCCGCGCAACGTCATCCCTCACCCCTCAAGCCATAAAAAAACCCGACCCTCAAAACGAGGGCCGGGTTCTTTATAAGTGAAGCAGACGGATCAGACCAGCTTTTCCAGCTCCGGCACCGCTTCGAACAGGTCAGCAACCAGGCCGTAATCAGCCACCTGGAAGATCGGCGCTTCTTCATCCTTGTTGATCGCCACGATCACTTTGGAGTCTTTCATGCCGGCCAGGTGCTGGATCGCGCCGGAGATACCGACGGCGATGTACAGCTGTGGCGCAACGATCTTGCCGGTCTGGCCGACCTGCATGTCGTTCGGCACAAAGCCTGCGTCGACCGCGGCGCGCGAAGCACCGACGGCGGCGCCGAGCTTGTCGGCCAGGCTGTACAGGTGTTTGAAGTTGTCACCGTTGCCCATGCCACGGCCGCCGGAAACGACGATCTTGGCTGCGGTCAGCTCTGGGCGGTCGGACTTGGCCAGCTCTTCGCCAACGAAAGCCGAAATACCGGCGTTGTGCGCAGCGCCAACAGCCTCGACGGCAGCCGAACCACCTTCGGCGGCCACGGCGTCGAAGCCGGTGGTACGCACGGTGATCACCTTGATGGCCGCGCTCGATTGCACGGTAGCAATGGCGTTACCCGCATAGATCGGGCGCTTGAAGGTGTCGGCGGACTCGACCGAGATGATCTCGGAGATCTGGTCCACGTCCAGCAGCGCGGCAACACGTGGCAGGATGTTCTTGCCGTTGGTGGTAGCCGGGGCCAGCACATGGCTGTAACCCTTGGCCAGCTCGACGATCAGCGGCGCGACGTTTTCCGGCAGGACGTGGGCGTAGGCAGCGTTATCAGCCACCAGCACCTTGGCAACGCCAGCGATTTTGGCAGCGGCTTCAGCAACGCCACCGACGTTCTGGCCTGCGACCAGCACGTGCACATCACCACCGATCTTGGCGGCTGCGGCGACAGTGTTCAGGGTGGCCGGGGCTACGGCACCGTTCTCGTATTCAGCGACAACCAGGATAGTCATTTAGATTACCTTCGCTTCGTTCTTCAGCTTCTCGACCAGTTCGGCCACCGATTTGACCTTGATGCCAGCGCTGCGGGCAGCCGGGGCTTCAACCTTCACGGTCTTGTTGGTGGAGGCGAGGGAAACGCCCAGTGCGTCTGGAGTAACAGTCTCCAGCGGCTTCTTCTTGGCCTTCATGATGTTCGGCAGCGACGCATAGCGTGGCTCGTTCAGGCGCAGGTCGGTGGTGACGATCGCGGGCAGGTTCAGCGCAACGGTCTGCAGGCCGCCATCGATTTCACGGGTGACATTCAGCTTGTCGCCAGCGACTTCGACCTTGGACGCAAAGGTACCCTGGGCGAAGCCAGTCAGCGCGGCCAGCATCTGGCCGGTCTGGTTGTTGTCACTGTCGATGGCCTGCTTGCCGAGGATGACCAGCTGCGGCTGCTCCTTGTCGACAACGGCCTTCAGCGCCTTGGCCACGGCCAGGGAGTTCAGTTCGTCAGCGGCTTCTACCAGGATGGCACGGTCGGCACCCAGGGCCAGGGCAGTACGCAGTTGCTCCTGGGCGGTGGTCGGGCCGACGGAAACGACGACGATCTCGGTCGCAACGCCTTTTTCCTTCAGGCGCACGGCTTCTTCGACGGCGATTTCGCAGAAGGGGTTCATGGACATCTTGACGTTAGCAAGGTCGACGCCGGAGTTGTCCGCTTTGACGCGAACCTTGACGTTGTAGTCGACCACTCGTTTGACAGCTACAAGAACCTTCATGGATTCCTCGTTACTCTCCGGTGAATAGATAGTCGCCTGGGGCAGAGCCCAGCGATGCGCGTGGGTACAAGGGCACCTCTAAAAACGTATCGGGAGGCAGCAACTTCACAGTGACCAAACAGTCTTGTTCGGACTCTTGCGACAAATCCTCACGGGTCATTTCCTGTCGTGGCGTGTAAACTCCACTACAAACTGGCCTAAGCCCGCAAAACCCTGCTCCACACCTGGTCTTTAGAGGTGTACCTGCGCCCGGCTGCAAGCCTACGGCGAACGTAAAACCGCTCGTATCTTGACCGTAACACCCATTCCGGTCAATACGGCAAATCGGTCACCCTCCAGCCGCGTTCCTGTGATTTTACTGGCCTGCGGCAAATTCAAACAAACGTTTGTATTGGACCCGCCAAGTGGTGTAGATATAATGCGCGGCCAAGACAAAACGGTGTAGTCCGTCATTTGCCCAGCTACAGTTCCGCCGTTGCGTAGAACCGCTGCGAATGCCCCGCACCCATAAGACAAAGCAACAGCACGAGCCTTGATGAGTAGGAGAGAACCAGTGGAACGCGAATACATGGAATTCGACGTGGTCATCGTCGGCGCCGGCCCGGCGGGCCTGTCCGCCGCCTGCCGCCTGAAGCAGAAGGCCGCCGAAGCCGGTAGCGAAATCAGCGTCTGCGTGGTGGAGAAAGGCTCTGAAGTCGGCGCCCACATCCTCTCTGGCGCAGTGTTCGAGCCCCGCGCCCTGAACGAGCTGTTCCCCGACTGGAAAGCGCTCGGTGCACCGCTGAACACCGAAGTGAAGCGCGACGACATCTACGTGCTCAAGGATGCCGGCAGCGCGACCAAGGTGCCTGACCTGTTCGTGCCCAAGACCATGCACAACCATGGCAACTACATCATCTCGCTGGGCAACCTGTGCCGCTGGCTGGCGCAGCAGGCCGAGAACCTCGGCGTGGAAATCTACCCGGGCTTCGCCGCCCAGGAAGCGCTGTTCGACGACAACGGCGTGGTCCGCGGCATCGTTACCGGCGACCTCGGTGTCGACCGTGAAGGCAACCCCAAGGACGGCCTGTACACCCCGGGCATGGAACTGCGCGCCAAGTACACCCTGTTCGCCGAAGGCTGCCGTGGCCATATTGGCAAGCAGCTGATCAAGCGCTTCAACCTCGACAGCGAGTCCGACGTCCAGCACTACGGCATCGGTCTGAAGGAAATCTGGGAAATCGACCCGGCCAAGCACGAACAGGGCCTGGTGGTGCACACCGCCGGCTGGCCGCTGGACGTGGTGGCCAAGGAAAACACCGGTGGCTCGTTCCTCTATCACCTGGAAAACAACCAGGTGGTGGTCGGCCTCATCGTCGACCTGTCCTACGCCAACCCCTACCTGTCGCCGTTCGACGAATTCCAGCGCCTCAAGCACCACCCGGTGATCAGCCAGTACCTCGAAGGCGGCAAGCGCATCAGCTACGGCGCCCGCGCCTTGGCCAAGGGCGGCATCAACTCGCTGCCGAAAATGGTCTTCAATGGTGGCGCGCTGATCGGTTGCGACCTGGGCACCATGAACGTGGCCAAGATCAAGGGCAGCCACACCGCGATGAAGTCCGGCATGCTTGCTGCCGAAGCAGTGGCCGACGCATTGATCGCCGGTAGCGAAGGCGGCGATCAATTGAACAGCTATGTCAGCGCCTTCAAGGCCAGCTGGCTGTACGAAGAACTGTTCGCCAGCCGCAACTTCGGCCCGGCCATGCACAAGTTCGGCCCGCTGCTGGGCGCGGCGTTCAACTATGTCGACCAGAACTGGTTCGGTGGCAAGCTGCCGTTCACCCTGCACGACACCAAGCCGGACTATGCCTGCCTCAAGCTGGCCGCCGACTCGAAAAAGATCGACTACCCGAAACCGGACGGCAAGCTCAGCTTCGACAAGCTCAGCTCGGTATTCCTCTCCAGCACCAACCACGAAGAGGAACAACCCTGCCACCTGAAGCTGACCGATCCGAGCGTGCCGATCGCCAGCAACCTGCCGCTGTACGACGAGCCAGCCCAGCGCTACTGCCCGGCCGGCGTGTACGAAGTGGTCACCCAGGAAGACGGCAACAAGCGTTTCCAGATCAACGCGCAGAACTGCGTACACTGCAAGACCTGCGACATCAAGGACCCGGCCCAGAACATCACCTGGGTCACCCCTGAAGGCGCTGGCGGGCCGAACTACCCGAACATGTAAGGCCCCTGCCCTTGCGGCAACAAAAAGCCCCCGGTACTTATGGGCCGGGGGCTTTTTGTTGGCTGCCATTATCAGGCAGTACGCACTTCCTCAAAGAGTTCTGGATGGCGATCCAGCAGCTTGAGCAGTTTCACCAACGCCACTGGCGGTGTGGTCTTGCCGTTTTCATAACGGGAGAACGCATTGACCCCACCACCGAAGATTTCCCCCGCTTCACGCTGGTCGAGGTCGAACTTTCTGCGTATGGAGGCAATAAAGGAAGGATCCACAACATTTGCGTTGACCTGGCGCTCGAATGCCGTCATCAAGTGACTGACGCGCATGGCTTCATCATGACTCAGTACACATTCACCACATGCGGAGCAGTAATCGCCACTTACCTCAGGGATCACTGTCATCTCGCCTTTGTAGCTATAGGGCATGCCCTGAATGTCAGGTGCAAGCTCCGAGCCGCCGCATATTGGACATCTCATGGTTACAACTCCTTGAAAGACACGATGAGCACGTCGTCTACCACGGACAATTTCAAATAAACGTACCCAATTGCTGTAAGCGGGCGATACACATCCTGCCAAACCCGGTGGTCAATATGGCTGGTCATGCTCTTGTAGAAATCAGTGCGCTTCAAGCTGGTGATCACCTCAAGCATGCCCGGAAAATCCATTCCCAGCGCCTTGGCGCCTTTCAATGCAGCACCCGTAGGGCGGATTCGCCTTGCCGCAGCCAGGGCTTTTACCCGCTCCAGCGGGCAATTAGGCATTCTCTTTTCCATGAGAAATTAACCTTCCAGGTTAAATTTGGCTAATAGGTTATTCCAATAGCCCCCACCTGGAAGTCTGCCCCAATGCCCCGCAGCCGTTACCGGCTCATTTGTCGCCACACATGACCGGCATCGGCTCAGCCGCAAACACCAAAGGCTCACGACGCCCGAAATACAGGGCCGTCAGCAGCCCCACCGCGCCCATGATCAGACAAAACCCGACACACACCCATGGGCTCCACGGCATCAGCGCAATCAGTGCCAACGGCGTGGTACTGGCCCACAGTGCGTAGGCCACGTTGTAGGTGAAGGAAATGCCCGATACGCGGATCTGCGCCGGGAACAGCCCCACCATCACCGAGGGCACCACCCCCACCACGCCACAGCTCAACCCCGCCAGCGCATAGGCCAGCCAGGTCATGCCCCACTGCCCCACCAGGCTGGCGTACAACGCGCCAATACCCAGCGGCAGCAACAGGCTATACAGCATCAGCGCGCGCCAGGCACCCACACGGTCGACCAGCAGCCCGGCCAGCACGCAGCCCATGTTGAGGAAGACGATGCCCACACTGCTGAGGGCGAAGGTATGCCCGGCAGTCATGCCGAAGCGCTGCTGCATCACCGTCGGCGTGATCACCACCAGCACCACCACCGCCGAGGTCAGCACACAGGTCAGCAACGCGGCAGGGATCAATGCCCGGCGGTGTTCACCCAGCACTCGCCGCAGCGGAAAACTCACAGGTTGCTCCTGGCGCGCGCGCAGGGCGAGGAACACCGGTGTTTCACTGAGCCAGCGGCGCAGCCACACACCCACCACACCGAACACCCCACCCAACAGGAACGGGTAGCGCCAGGCGTAATCGAGGATTTCCTGCGGGGTGAACAGTTGCGCCAGCAAGGTGGCGGTCAGCGCCCCCAGCAGGTAGCCGAAAGTCAGCCCGGCCTGCAGAAAGCCCAGGGCATAACCGCGCCGCCCGTTGGGCGCGTGCTCGGCAACGAACGTCCAGGCGCTTGGCACTTCACCGCCTACGGCAGCCCCCTGGAGGATGCGCAAGGCCAACAGGATCAGCGGGGCGGCATAGCCGATGTCGGCATAGGTCGGCATCACCCCGATCAGCAGACACGGCAGGGCCATCATCAGGATGCTCAGGCTGAATACCCGCTTGCGCCCCAGGTGGTCGGCGAAGTGCGCCATCAGGATGCCGCCCAGCGGCCGCGCCAGATAGCCGGTGACGAAGATTCCGAAGCTTTGCAGCAAGCGCAGCCATTCGGGCATCTCGGGCGGGAAGAACAGCTGGCTGAGGGTCAGCGCGAAGAACACGAAAATGATGAAGTCGTAGATTTCCAGCGCGCCACCCAGCGCCGCCAGGCCCAGGGTCCGATGGTCGCCGCGGCTGAACCGGGGCGGGCGAGCGGTATCGATGGCAGTCATGGCAGGGTCCGCAGATCGGCAAAGGGCAAGAGCATAACAAATAGCTGCCCGATTGCCCCGCCGGTGGTACCGCTAGCGGTTGAACACCGTATGCGCAAAGTTGGCTCGCGGCCGTGGCCGCGCTGTACTGGCCGGCAGGGTGCCCGGCAGCGGTAGTCTGCCGACCACCATCGGTGCGTCGATGATTGCCATGAACGTCTCCAGCGCCTCGTTATCGGGCGCCTGAGGCAGGCTCAGGCTGACCGCCTGGCGCTCGGCCTGCGGCACTGCTGGCACTTTCAACTGGCTGGAATGGTAAAGCAGTGCATGCTGGATCTGTGTGCTGACACGGCAGAAGCGTTCTAGATCGACGCCACAATGGCTGGCCAGCTCGATATTGCCCAGCAACAGGTGAAAGGGCTGCAAGGCGCACTGCACCAGGCGCTGCAGCTCCTCGAAGCTGGCCACTGGGGCTATCCGGTAATAGCCCAAACCATTGAGCAACCGCTCCAGCTGCAGGCGCTGGCACGGGTGTGTATCGGCGATGAGAATGCGCAGGGTCTTGTTTACCATGGTCGGACCTAGGCCATTGGGTAATGGGCACGCTCCATGACCATACTGCGCCAATAACGGCTAATGCCAAGGCCATGCCCGGCAACGGTCTTCTTTGATAGAAGTCGGGAAAGCCGCATAAATCAAGTGATTGACTGACGGAATTTGCATTTGCCTTTAACCTGGCAATCAGGATTCCCATTGCCGCATGCGCACCCGGCAGTGCTTCATGGCATTGACGATGTGCTTTTCCACCAGGCTGCGGGAGATGCCCAGCCGCTCGGCGATCTGCAGATGTGAAAGGCCTTCGATCTTGCGCAGCAGGAAGCATTCGCGGCAGGGGCCGGTCAGTTCGTCAAGCGCCCGCTGCATGAGGGCCAGGCGTTGGTTGAGCTGCAGTTCCTGCGCCAGCGCCGGCACATGCCCGCCCTCATCACTGTCGAGTATCTCAAGCGGTTCGGCCTGACGCACCAGATGGCGACGATGACGGTCGATCACCAGGTTCAGGGCGATACGGTACAGGAATGCGCGCGGATGCTCGATCTGCCCGTTGTCCGTTCGCTCCAGTACCCGCAGGTAGGCATCGTGGGCAACATCCTCTGCCGCCTGACGGTTACCCAAGCGCGCGGACAGGAAACTCACCAACTCACGATAGTAACGTTCCACAAACACACCTGGAATCGTCTGCACACCCGCGCTGGGGCAGATGCAGAACTGAGTGATATCAGCGTGCGATCTTACAAAATATAATGATTCTCAGCAACGCACACCTGCGCTGTGCTTACCGTCAATCCGACGCCCGTACAACCTTGAGATTGCGGGCATACCAGGGGCGCTGCGGCACCCGTGGTTGCAGCCGGGCAAAGAGGTCTTCGTTGCCATAAATGATGCGCAACGCCAGCTTCATGGTTTCCGGGTCCATTTCGACGCTTCGACCGGGCCGCAAGCCCGGCACCGTCGAACAGCCATGGGTATCGGGACCCAGCCACGGGTCAGCCACCGCCACCCAACGCCCGGGTGCGAACCAGGGCACGCCGTTCACCTGCAAGCGGCGGATCTCACCCGGGTGGACCCGCTCATGGGCTCGGAACCAATCGTCGACTCGGTCGTCGATCCAGCCATGAAAATGCCAGAACACCGGGTTTACATGTGACGAGAACGGGTCGCCGAGAAAATCGTTGCGTGCTTCGAACCAGCGCTCAGCGAAATCACCCGGGGTACGTGCAGCAGGCACCGGCATACCGTTGGACGGGTCGCGCGGCACCGCCGCCCAACGCATGTGCAACCAGTCATGCAGGCCCAGCTCCAGTTCTGAGCCGAACTGCCCCAAGGTCAGCTTGCTCAGATATTCCGGATCACTGTAGCGCGACTCCCAGACCTGAAAGTTGCCGTGGAAGGTATCCGGGCTTTTGATGTCGCGTACCCACTGGGTGTACTCCTGGTCGTCATGGGCCAGCCAGGTCGGTGGCAAGGCATTGCCGTCGTGGTTGTCGAAGTAACGGGCAAAACCGATGCGGTCACGCTCGAGCTCCGGCTGAGGCAGCGGGAACCGCGTCCACGAAGGCAGGTCCTGCAGGGCCCTGGCACTGCCGAGCATGTGCCGGTGCATGAACAGGAAGTCCTCTCCGGAACCGTTGCGATCCTTGTGCCGGCCACGCGCATCACGCTCCTGGCCACGCGGCCCGGGTTGCCAGCCCAAGCCACGCAGGGCGGATTGCTTGTCCTCTTCCAGCTTGTGCCACTTGTCCCGCGATGCGTGCCATAGCTGGTGGAACAGCCGATGCTCCGGCGAAATGAGCCACGCCAGCAGCTGTGGCGACAGCGGCGTACGTTCGCGAGCCTCCGGGAAAGGCCGCTTCAAGGCCAGGAAGCCATTGTCCAGAACAGGCAGAGACAGGGCGCGGTCCAGGGCCGAGATACGACCATTGAGCGTTGCCGGCCCGGCATTGCCATAGGCGCCCCAGACCTCATCGAGCACCACATGGCATTCATAGCGCGCCTGCCCTGCACCGGGCTCGGTTGAAAACAGCCGCCAGCGCAACATCCCGGGCTTGTCCGTCAGCAAGTCACCCATGACCCGATAACGGGGTTCCTGCTCACTGCGCAGGCGTTCGGCGGTGTCCAGGTAACCTCGCAGCCCCCGGCCATTGCTGGCGACATCCAGAAACAATTCCAGCTCCCCGTCGGGCAAACCCAGCAGTTGGGCATCCTTGCCATGTGCAGTCCAGCGCCAGATGCCCCGCAGGATGTCGCCCAGCTGCTGCAGGCGGGTATCGGCCAACTCGACAACAGCCTCGCCAGGCGTTTCCGGAAACGCCTCGGCATCCCGCTGGCGCTGTAAATACAGCGCTCCGGGTACCGCTACGCCCGTCAATGCCACAGCAGCGATGAACCCGCGTCGAGAAATCGTCATTGCAACTACCTGCGCCTTCATTGCGGCCATGGAGCACGGCCCGTCCAAGGCTAGAACGTTGTACCTGCACTGAAATTTAACGCCGCGGCCGGGGCGGCTAAATTTCCTCCGTGTCGACTCGTTCACCCCAGGTAGCGACGGCCTCTGTGCCCTCCCTCGACGGCGAACCTACCGAGACCAAGATGACGACACCACGCTGGAAAAAAGCCCTGTACATCAGCCTGGCTGCGGCAGTCGCCGCGGGTGCCGGTCTGGCTGCCTGGTACCATTTCGCGGCCCCTGGCGGCTACTCCCGGGAAGTCGTTCGTCAAGCCAACGACTTGCAGGAACGCATCATCTCGTTCGACAGCCATGTCACCTTGCCGCTGGACTTCGGCAACGAAGGCAGCGAAGCCGACAAGGACGGACCGGGCCGCTTCGACCTGGCCAAGGCTGCCCAAGGGCGGTTGTCTGGCGCGGCGCTGACCATCTTTGCCTGGCCCGAATCCTGGACGGGCGCAAACAGCCCGCATCGCCCCACGCCAGGTTTCGTCGAGGCCGCCCGCCACACCCAGGAAGTGCGCTACAACGCCATCACCGCAATGGTGCGCGACTTCCCCGAACGCGTCGCCATCGCCTACACCCCACAGGACATGCGGCGCCTGCACGGCGAAGGCAAGTTCGCGGTGTTCCTGAGCATGCTCAATGCGTATGCGCTGGGGGACGATATCGACCAGCTCGACCGCTGGGCGGCACGCGGGGTGCGCATGTTCGGCTTCAGCTACGTCGGCAACAACAGCTGGGCCGACTCGTCTCGCCCCTTACCGTTCTTCAATGACACTGTCGATGCGCTCGAGGGTCTGTCCCCCATCGGCAAGCGCGCCGTACAACGGCTCAATGACCTGGGTGTGATCATCGATGTCTCGCAGATGTCCAGCAAGGCGCTGAACCAGGTCATTCAGCTCAGCCGTACTCCGGTGGTGGCGTCGCACTCGGCACCACGGGCCATGGTCGATATCAACCGTAACCTGTCCGACAAGGAAATGCAGTTGATCAAGGAAAGCGGCGGGGTCGTGCAACTGGTCGCGTTCTCCAGCTACCTCAAGCCGCTCAGCGCGCAGACCCAGGAAAAGCTCAATGCCTTGCGTGCCCGCTACGCGCTGCCGCCACTGGCTGACCTGAACTACGCGCTGATGCCTGGCGACCCGGTCATAGCCGGCTGGCCCGAGCAGAAGGTCGGGCAATATGCCAACGAACTCTATGCAATCCTCGAACAGGAGCCGCCAGCGACCCTGAAGGACTACGGTGATGCCATCGATTACACCGTGCGCAAGCTCGGCATAGACCACGTAGGCATCAGCTCGGACTTCAACGAAGGCGGCGGCATCGACGGCTGGCACGACGCCAGCCAAGCACGCAACGTAACGGCCGAACTCCTTACCCGCGGCTACTCCGAAGCCGACATCGCCAAGCTTTGGGGTGGCAACTTCCTGCGCGTCTGGGCACAGGTACAGAGCGCCGCCCGCGGTACCGACACTTCACTGCGCTAAGCCATTGGGCACCTTTATGAACGACCGCCGCAATTTTCTCAAAAGGGCCGGCATCCTCGCCGCCGGCCTGCCCCTCGCCAGCCATCTGCTACCCGTTGCCGAGGCCGCCACGCCGATACCGAGCGCCGGCAACCAACGATGGGCCGATTTTCGCCGCCTGTTCGAACTCGACCCAAACTATGCGCACTTCGCCAACTTCCTGATCACCTCTCATCCAAGGCCGGTACGCGAAGCCATCGAGGCCCTGCGTGCACGTTTCGACCGTCACCCGGCGCTGATGGTCGACTGGGATGCCCAGTCGGAGTGGAAGCACGAGGCTGAGGTACGCCAATGGGCGGCACGCTACCTGGAGGTGGCGCCACGCCAGATTGCCCTGACGGGCAGCACTACCGAGGGCCTGGGTTTGATTTATGGCGGCATCAAGCTGGCGCCCGGCCAGGAAATCCTGACCACGGTGCACGAGCATTCCGCCGCACGGCAGACCATGAACTACCGCAGCGCCCGCGATGGCAACCCGGTACGCAGGCTACGCCTGTTCGAGCAACCCTGGCAGGTGAGCACCGACCAGGTGCTGGGTACCGTGCGGGCCGCCATTTCCCCACAAACGCGCGTGCTGGGCATGACCTGGGTACATTCGGGCAGCGGGGTGAAACTGCCGGTTGGCGAAATCGGTGCGCTCGTACGCGAGGTCAATCAGAACAGGGACGAACGCGACCATATCCTGTATGTCATCGACGGGGTTCACGGTTTTGGCGTCGAGGACATGCGCTTCGCCGACCTGAACTGCGACTACTTCATATCCGGGACCCACAAGTGGATGTTCGGCCCCCGCGGGACAGGCATCATCTGCGCTGCATCCTCGGCGCTGGGGCAGTTGCACCCGAGCATCGCCACCTTCTCCGAAAACGAAGACTTCGCCACCATCATGAGCCCGGGCGGTTACCACGCCTTCGAGCACCGCTGGGCCCTGGGCAAGGCGTTCGAACTGCACCTGCAAACCGGCAAGGCTGCCGTGCAGGCACGCATCCACGCCCTCAACGACTACCTGAAGCAACAGCTGGAAAGCCTGCCTGCCATCGAACTGGTGACGCCGCGCAGCAGCACCCATTCGGCGGGCTTCACCTTCTTTCGCGGCAAAGGCCAGGATGCCGACGCGCTGGCCAGGTACCTGACTAGCCAACGCATCATCGTCGACGCCGTCTCGCGCGATGCCGGGCCAGTGGTGCGCACTGCGCCGGGTTTGCTGAATACCGAAGCGGAAATCGACCGCTTGGTCGACGTACTGCGCCAGCGCCCGCGCGCCTGACAACCCGGGCCCGGCCACACGCACCCATGCCAACCCTGCACAACGACAACCGACGAGGCTTACCGTGGACTTTCAGCGCATACTCGAAAAACTGTTCGTCAATGCCCATGCCGTCGGTATCGAAGGCGTGTTCCAGTTCGACTTCGGCCAGGGGCTCGCCTACTGGTCGGAGGTATGCGACAACCCATGCACGGGGGGGGGCCGGCATGAGGCTCCGGACGTCACGATCGAAGTGGCCCAGGATGACTTCCTCGGCATCATGGCGGGCGCTGTCGACGTAGAGGAGCTGTTCGCCAGCGGACGCCTGAAAATAACCGGCAACATGGGCCTGGCGACCCTGCTGCCGCAGGTTATCAGCAGCGCGCGGCAGGGCACGACCGCCAGCAAGGCCGCGATGAACCAGCGCTACCCCACGCCAGGACGCTACAGCGAGGAGGTCTCGGCAGCCCAACCCGCGCTGCATGAGGTACAACGCCTGTCACGGGCCGAAATGCCGCCGTCGCGGTTTCACCATGAACACCTTTCAACGGGCGTGCCAGTGGTGCTGAGCGATGCCCTTGGCGACTGGCCGCTGTTCACCATGGGCCGTGACGCTTCGCTGGCCCACTTTGCCGAGCTGCAGGGCATCACCCGGCATGGTGACTACGTGAAGAAGACGTTCTCTACCGACCGCGACTTCCGCGCCACCCCCATGGCCGACTTCATCGCTTCGCTCGACAAGCCGGCCAAGCCCGGCGAGCCGCCCGCCTACATGGGCAACAATATCGTGCCGGAAAAGCTGCAGGCTCTGATCCGCTACCCGGACTACTTCGATCGCCAGCGCTTCATTCCACCGCGCATCTGGATCGGTCCCAAAGGCACCCTTACACCCCTGCACCGGGATGACACCGACAACCTGTTCGCCCAGGTCTGGGGGCAGAAATCGTTCATTCTGGCAGCACCGCACCATCGCGCCGCACTGGGCACCTGGTCAACCAGCCCGAAGGGCGGCCTGGACGGCTGCGATTTCAACCCCGATGCCCCCGACTACGAACGCTTCCCCGAAGCCCTTAAGGTGCCCTTCCTGCGTGTGGTATTGCAGGCCGGCGACTTGCTGTTCCTGCCCGAGGGCTGGTTCCACCAGGTAGAGTCAGTGTCCACGTCGCTGTCCGTGAACTTCTGGGTAGACTCCGGACGCGGCTGGTAACCGGCGTGACGGCAACCTGATCTTGATGGGCCATTGGCGCAGGCGATGGGCCGCAACGCGGCCCTGACAAAGGTTCAGACTGCCGCGATCAACGCCTCTGCAAAGCGCTGCGCCACGTCATCGATCTGCTCAGCGCTGATGATCAACGGCGGCAGGAAGCGCACCACCGCGCCATGCCGCCCGCCCAGTTCCAGGATCAACCCGCGCTTGAGGCACTCGCGCTGCACCTTGGCCGCCAGCTCTCGGTTGGCCTGTGGATACCCCAAGGCATCCCACTCGCCCTGCGGCTCCACCAGTTCGACCCCAAGCATCAAGCCACGCCCACGCACATCACCCAATTGCGGATAGTCGCGTTGTAATTGCTGTAAGTGCTGACGCAGGCGCAGCCCCATGGCCTCGGCATGCTCGGCCAGGCGATGCTCGACCAGGTAGTGGATCACCGCCGAACCCGCCGCCATGGCCATCTGGTTGCCACGGAAGGTACCGGCATGGGCGCCCGGCTTCCAGGTGTCCAGCCAGTCGCGATAGACGACTACCGCCAGCGGCAGGCTGCCACCGATGGCTTTGGACAAGGTGACCACATCGGGCACGATGCCGGCGTGCTCGAAGGCGAACATGCGCCCGGTACGGGCGAAGCCGCTCTGGATCTCATCGACGATCAACGCCACGCCCGCCTGCTCGGTAATGCGCCGCACGCCCTTGAGCCATTCGATGTCGGCCGGAATTACCCCGCCCTCACCCTGTACCACTTCGAGGATCACGGCGGCGGGCAGCGGCACGCCGCTTTCCGGATCGAGCAGCAGGTTTTCCAGGTAATGCAGGTTGGCCTTGACCCCGGCCTCACCACCCAGGCCGAACGGGCAGCGGTAGTCGTAGGGGTACGGCATGAACTGCACGCCGCTGCTCAGCAACGCACCCAGTGGCTGCTTGGGGCCAAGGCTACCCATCAGACTCAACGCGCCCTGGCTCATGCCATGGTAGGCGCCGTGGAAGGCCAGCACGGTGCTGCGCCCGGTTGCACCACGCACCAGTTTGAGCGCCGCTTCAACGGCGTCGGTACCGGTTGGGCCGCAGAACTGCACCTTGGCCTCGCGACGCAGCGCCTCGGGCAGGATGCCGAACAGGTCCTGGACGAAACGGTCCTTGACCGGTGTGGTCAGGTCGAGTGTATGCAGCGGCAGTTCGTCAGCCAGCACGCGCTGGATTGCCTCGACTACGACCGGGTGATTATGACCCAGGGCCAAGGTGCCAGCGCCGGCCAGGCAGTCGATGAACTGGCGGCCTTCGACGTCTTCGACATGGATGCCCCGGGCGCGCTTGAGCGCCAGCGGGATGCGCCGCGGGTAGCTGCGGGCGTTGGATTCCTGCTGTTGCTGGCGTTGCAGCAAAGGCGAATCGGTGAATTCGTACAAGGGTTGCGGCAAGCTGGCCGGTGCAACCTGGGCAAGGCTGGAAGCGGTGGACATGGGTGAATCCTCGCAAGCAAGCGGATGGGCGGTTATCGCTTTGGAAACGCTTGAGTGGGGGGAGGATTTAGCGGTTGTTACTGGATTTTATTTTTGTCTGTGCCGGCCCTTTCGCGGGTAAACCCGCTCCTACAAGGACCGCACCGCCCGTAAGAGCGGGTTCACCCGCGAAGAGGCCAGCACAGACAAACCCGCCCCACAGACCGCACCCCCCGTAGGAGCGGGTTCACCCGCGAAGAGGCCAGCACAGACAAACCCGCCCCACAGACCGCCCCCCGTAGGAGCGGGTTCACCCGCGAAGAGGCCAGCACAGGCAATAAACATCAATGCACCGGACGCGCCGGTACCCGCAACAAGACCCGCAAGCCGTCACTACGGCTGTCAAAGCGCAGGCTACCGGCACACCGCTGCACGATTGCCTGCACTATCGCCAGCCCCAATCCGCAACCACCACTCTGCCCATTACGCCAGAAGCGCTCGGTCAGGTGCTCCAGGTCCGCTTCGGCAATCCCTGGCCCATGGTCACGCACCATGAAGCCCACTTGGCCGTCTGCCATCTGCACGTCCAGCTCTACAGCTTCATCACCGCCATGACGCAAGGCGTTGTCCAGCAGGTTGCGCAGTGCTGCCACCGCCAACGGTGCCGGCATGCCCAGGTAGATTTGCGTAGCCTCCTCAGGCAGACGCAGCACGATACGCCGGTTGTCGCCGCCGCCCGCATCCTGCATCGCCTGCCGCGCCACCTGCTCGGCGCTGCACTGCACGCCATCCTCAAACGACAGGCTGCCTTCCACCCGCGCCAGCATCAGCAACTGCTCAAGCGTGCGGTGCATGCGGTCGGTGCCCTGCTCGGCATGTTCCAGCGCCTGCTCGCGCACTGCACCGTCGGTCATGCGCGCCACCTGCAGGTGGGTCTTGATCGCGGTCAACGGGCTGCGCAGTTCATGCGCGGCATCGTCGGTCAGGCGCCGCTCACGCTCGAGGGTCTGAGCAATGCGCAGGAACAGCTGGTTCTGGGTCTCCAGCAACGGCTGTAACTCGCTGGGCATGCCCGCCACCTGCAGCGGCTCGACACTGTCCGCACGCCTGCGGCGCAAGGCATCACGCATGCGGTTGAGCGGCTCCAGGCCCTTGCCAAGGCCGATCCACAACAGCCCCAGGCTGCCAAGCAGGGCCATCAATACCGGCGCCGATGCCGCCAGCAGAATCGACTGGTTCAGCGCCTCGCGCTCCATGTGCCGGTCGGCCGTGGTGATGCGCACATCGCCGTGGTTGTAGGTAAAGGTGCGCCAAAGCGCATCGTCGATGGTCTGGTCACGGAACCCGCTACGCTCGTCGTCCATGGCGCCATCGTGCTTGTGGTTGCTGGCGAGGATCTCGCCACGCAGCGAGCTGACCTGGCAGGCCATGCCGTCCGGTACGCTGAACTGGTCGGCGGAAAAATGCGCCTCCCCGCCCTTGGCAGTCAGCGGCTGCGGCAACTGGTCGATCAACCCGGCGACCATACGCGCCGACGCCACCAGGCGCTGGTCGAGGGAAAACATCATCTGCTGGCGCAGGTCACGCAGCATCCACGCCGCGGCCAGCGCCCAGATGATCACGAAGGCGCTGCCGAGGATCAGGCTCAGGCGTACCCGAAGGCTCATGATGCGGCCTCTTGCGGTGCCTGCGCCGGGCCCAGCCGGTAGCCCAGGCCACGCACGGTCTCGACAATGCCGTTACCCAGCTTGCGACGCAGGTGGTGGATGTGCACATTCAGGGCGTTGCTCTCGACCTCGTCGCTGAAACCATATACGCAGTCCTTCAGTTGCTCGCTGGACAGCACGCGCCCGGGGTTCTGCAGCAGCGCCTGGAGCAGGGCCTGCTCACGGCGGGACAGGTCGACATGCTGGCCGGCCAAGGTCGCCTCGCAGCTACTCGGGTCATAGCGCAGCGGGCCGTGCTCGATCACGTTCACCGCCCGCCCGGCCACCCGCCGCAGCAAGGTATGCAGGCGTGCGGCCAGCTCGCGCAGATCGAAGGGCTTGAGCAGGTAATCGTCGGCACCGGCCTGCAGGCCATCGACACGATCGGTGACGGCATCGCGGGCGGTGAGCACCAGTACCGGCAGGGTCTCGCCTTTTTCGCGCAGGCGGCGCAGCAGCTTGAGGCCATCTTCGTCGGGCAGGCCGAGGTCGAGGATCATCACGTCGAACTGCGCGGCCTGCAGCATCGCTCGCGCAGCGGCGGCGTTGCCAACCCGGTCCACGGTCAGGCCCTGAGCGGTGAGGCCGGCGCAGATGCCGGCGGCGATCAGGTCGTCGTCCTCGCAGAGCAGAACGTGCATGGTGGGGCTCCCGGAGTGGTGTGGCTGGTATTGCACCTTGGGCGGATTAAGGGGGGATTATGGACCTTTTGGGGAGGGCTTGGGGGAGATCGATCTCCGCGCGGGTCGCCACCCTGCCCCTCGCAGCCTCAACGCCAATTCCCGAGCTTCTCGAACACAACAGAAACGAAGTCGCCTTTTCCTACAACTGATCTAGAAACCTCTGATCCGAATCCATGATGGGATTTCCCCCTGCACGCGCTGTCAGGGAGACACCTCATGTACCTGGATTACCTCGTGCCCTCCTGGCACGAGATCGAGTCACGTGTCATCGCCGTGGTGGGCTACCCAAGCGGTGGCCAGTTCCGCACCGGCCTCAATGAAGAGGTCGCCTCGCTGGGCCTCAACCTGCGCCGGATCGAAGCTGTCCGCACAGCCTTCTACCACGCCGAATGGCAGGCGGCGAACATGCTACGCCAGCGCTTCGCCGACCTCGACATCAACAGCATCATCGACGAACTGCTGAGGGTCGTGCAGCAGATGGCGATGATCGTCGCCGGCAGCACCATTACCGGTGGTTTGCTTGGCGCGGGGGTAGGCGCATTCGCCGGCGGCGCCGGAACCATTCCGTTCGCTGGCGCAGGCGCGGCCATGGGCCTCAAGGTCAGCGGCTGGATCCTCGGAGCGCTGGGGCTGGCCTCCATTGCCGAGTTCTTCGTCGAGGGCTTACCGCGTATCGGCGAGTACTACGTCGATGGCATCCGCTTCGCCTGGGAAGGTACCTGCGGCAATGAAGGCACCGGCCCGTTCTGCCGGGACGACCCCTATGCGATATCCCGGGCCACGCATCAAATTGCTCAAGGCCATGTGGAAGTCGTGGTGCTGTTGTTGGGGGCGATCGTGTCGTACCTCACCCGCGGGCGCGGCGATGCCCGAGTGCTGGCCCAGGAGATGGCGGCCAGCCGCAAAGGCGCGCGGTTGGGGCAATGGATGCTCCAGCATGAAGAGGGGTTGAAGAAACGGCCGGATCTGCAGGTGCCGGAGCGGCGCAAAGGGGCGATGGATGATCCGCAGCCAGTTCAGCCGAATCGGCAGGCGGGAAATGACAAGGAGCACCCCACAGGGAAGCCCGGTAGCATGCCGTTGCATACGGTGGCATGTTTCAAGGCGGATAAATTGTCAGCATCGAAGCATGGCGAGTTTGAACGGCAGTTGAAGGGGCAACAGGATGGGTTGAATCGGCTGACGGTTGAGGAGTTTTTGGAGAATGTTGCCAATCCTGTAAAGCGTGACCCTACGGTCGCACGCGCTGCACGCAGGGATCTACAAGACCGGTTGGAAAAAAGAATCAACAAGGAGCTGCTCGCCGAAATGAGCCCAGCAGAAGCAACTAGACTGTCGACCATAAAGGCGAAAGAGACGATGGCCACCTTGGCCGCGCTACACAATCCCGACTTAAGCGCGGGTGGCAGAGACATGATCTCAGACTTTGGCGACAGGCAAGTCAACTCCAGCATTGGTGCTCAATGGCGAAACAGACTAGCCAGCATAAAAGAGGCTGCGGAAAAATCGCCGAAATTCGGCACCCACTCGACTTACATGAATGTAAGACTTCATAAGTGCTAACGATAAGAGGCATCGCAAATGGATGAGGTATTCTCCATATTCCTTGACAATATAGGCGCGCCTTTTTCGCGTCGAGAGGTGCCCCCCTCCAGCATTGATCGCTATAACGGAAAACTTCCAGAGTTGTTACTTGCATACTGGAAAGAGCATGGATGGTGTGGTTTTGGCGAAGGTATATTCTGGCTGGTTAATCCACAGGAGTATGAGGGCGTTGTCTCATCCTGGACCGAGGGCACCCTCCTTGAAAACCGGGACACTTACCACTTGATTGCCAGAAGCGCTTTCGGCGACCTGTATCTTTGGGGAGAGAACAGTGGCTTTTCAGTAAAAATCATAAGTCTTCTGTCCCGTTACACAGGTGAAAACTGCACACTCACTGAAACGGAAGCAACCAGAGAGGTCCAAAGCTTCTTTCTATCAAGAAAAAAAGAACACAACGACTTTGAAAGCCTTTTTGAGCCCGCGAAGAAAAAGCTGGGCATCTTGAAAGAAGATGAGATATATGCATTTGTTCCTGCATTGATGCTGGGAGGGCGCCCCGACCTCAAAAACCTGGAAAAACTTAAAGCAATAGAGCATTTAATTTTGCTGTCTCAAATCACCGAACTCGAACCCTACAGCTTCTCTGACTTCTGAGCACACAAAAGGACCTAAACGAATGGATGTCATCTTCAGCATTTTCCTGGAAACCTTCGGCGAACCCATCGGCCAGCAACCCGTACCACCTGCCGCTGTCGATCATTACCAAGGCAAACTCCCCAATCGCCTCCTTGAATACTGGCAAGACCACGGCTGGTGCGGCTACGGCGGCGGCTTGTTCTGGCTTGTAAATCCTCAGGAATACCAGGGTGTAGTGGCCTCTTGGTTGGCAGGTACGCACTTCGAAGCATGCGACACTTATCACCTCATAGCCCGCAGCGCTTTTGGCGACCTGTACCTATGGGGTGAGAAAACCGGTTCGGTGCTGACCATCGCGGCCTACCATTCCCGTTACCTCGATGGCGCTCACAGCTCAGGCGACGAAGAACGGGACAACAAGATCCACGGTTTGCTCATGTGGCTGATGACCGAGTGCGTCTACTTCGACGACCTGTTCGAACCTGCCAGGGAACGGCTCGGCACCCTGGGCTCAGACGAAATGTATGGCTTTGTCCCCGCCTTGATGCTGGGAGGCCCAGACAGCCTTGAGCGTCTTGAAAAGCTGAAGGCAGTGGAGCATCTGGTGCTGCTTTCCCAACTGAGCGAACTCGAACCCTATGAACTCACTGGCGAAGAAGATGAATAGCCTTTGACGAACGCATTCAAGGGCGCACCGCATCCGGCCTATCGACATCCTGCAACACACCGGCATCCTGCACCTCTAGCCTGACGCAAACCGCTGGGTTGGCCTTGACCACCGAACGCGCCCCTTCATCACCCTTCAGCCGGGCAAGCGCCGGCCAGAAATCGCGCCCGAACAACACCGGATGGCCCTGTCGTCCAGCATGACAAGGCAGGACTATCGTTGACCCACTGGCCTCGCGTGCAAGCAAATCCAGGGTCGCGGACGCCACCCAGGGCATATCACCCAACAGAATCGCTACTGCCTGCGCCTCGCTGTCAGCCAGCGAAGCGGCACCGGCCGCCAGGCTATGGCCCATGCCCAATGTGAAATCCGGACTGGAGACCACCCTGCACCGCGCAGGCAACCCCAGGTCCACGCCTCGCTCCCCTTCACGCAACACCACCCGCACATCATCGAACACTGCGCAGGCGCTCTCTACGCTGTGTACCAGCAAGCTTCGACCGTCAGCCAGCAGCGAACGGCGCTTGTCAGCGCCGAAACGCACACTGCTGCCTGCCGCCAATACCAACGCAACCACGCTCACAGCGCCGCCCGCTCGATGCCATTGCGCGCACGAAGGATATCGGCCAGTACCGCCAGGGCGATCTCGGCCGGGGTCTTGCTGCCCAGGTTCAGGCCAATCGGCGCATGGATGCGCGCCAGCTCGTCGCAACCCAGGCCACCAATTCGCTGCAAGCGTTCGCGACGCTTGTCGGAGGTGGCCTTGGAGCCCATTACGCCGATGTAGAACGCTTCGGTCCGCACGGCTTCAAGCATGGCCAGGTCATCGATTTTTGGATCATGGGTCAATGCCACCACTGCCGTATCGGCATGGCAACCGCCATTGGCGATGAATTCCGACGGCAGCTCGCGGCGCACCTCTATGCCATTCAGCACTACGCCGTCGAGTACTTCGTCACGCGGCTCGCAAAGGATGACCTCAAAACCCAGCCCCCTGCCGAATTCGGCGCAAAAATGCGCCACGCTGGAATAGCCGGCCAGCAGCAGCCGCTGGGCGGCGCCGACACGCAAGCGCACCCGGGCATTTTCCCGTTCGACCCGTGGCCCCTGACTATGGTCATCGAGCAGCTGGCGGGTACCCGTTGGCAGGCTCACCTCACGCAGTACCCGGCGCTGGCCCAGCAGCGCACGTTCCAACTCACGCAGATGCGCCTGCACCTCGCATTCAACCGGCAGGTTCTCCACCAGCACTTCCAGCACACCGCCACACGGCAGGCGAACGCGCGAACGCGGGTCGCTGCCGTCGCCATAACGCACGATGGCAACCGGCTCCGGGAATTCCCCCAGGGCCACGCGTTCGAGAAAGTCGTCTTCGACACAGCCACCGGACAGCGAGCCCAGCCACTGGCCGCTGGCGTTGACCGCCAGCAGCGAACCCGGCGCACGCGGCGCCGAGCCGTAGGTGGCGAGCACCGTGCACAACCATACCCGCTGGCCGTTGCAGGACCACTGCAAAGCCTGACGGATCACCTGGAGATCGAGATGCTGCACGCTTTACTCCGCCTTCAGCTCGGCGAGCTGCTGTACGTTCAGGTCGCCGGGCAATCCACCCCAGGCCTGGCGCAGGTAGTTGACCATATCTGTCACCTGTTGGTCATCAAGCTTGTCGGCAAAGCCCGGCATCGGCTGCATGCGCTCGAAGCCGGTGAACTGCTGTTCACGGATGCCCTCGAGGACCACCTTGACCAGATTGCGCGAGTCGGCCTGGCGCAGCACGGTGTTGCCGCGCATGGCCACGGCGATGTGCGGCTTGCCCTCGCCGTCGACACCATGGCAGCCGGCGCAGACGTTCAGGTACTGCTGGTGGCCCCGCTTGGCACTGTCGCTCATCTGCTCCAGGGCAACGGCCTCGATAGCCTTGGCCGGCGGCGGCTGGTCACCCAGCAGGTAGGTGGCCATGGCCGCAAGGTCTGCATCTTCCAGGTGCTGGGTGCTGTGGTGCACCACCGGGAACATCTCGTTGAACATGCTGCCTTGGGCGCTGATGCCGTGCTTGAGGAAGGTGGTCAGGTCCGGCTGGGTCCAGCCGCGCTCGGCCAGGTCCTGGGCCAGCAGGCTTGGCGCCAGGTAGCCACCCAGCAGGCCGCCGCTCAGGCGCTGGTCCTGCTGCAGCGCACCGATCGGGTTGCGCGGGGTATGGCATTCGCCACAATGGCCCATGACCTCGACCATGTACTGGCCGCGCTGCCAGGCCGGGCTTTTGCCCTCGGTCGGCTGCAGTTGCACGCTCTTGCCATACAGCATGTTCCAGCCGCTGAGCCCCATGCGCACATTGAACGGGAAGCGCAACGCGGTCTGCGGTGCCGGGCGGTTGATCGGCGGTATGGTCATCAGGTAGGCGAGGATCGCGTCCGAGTCTTCACGCTTGATCAGGTGGTACGAGGTGTAAGGCATCGCAGGATAAAGGTTGGCGCCGTCCTTGCGCTTACCCTCGGTGACTGCGGCGAAGAACTCGTCGGCGCTGTAGTTACCGATGCCGTACTGTTTGTCCGGGGTGATATTGCTGCCATAAATGGTGCCGAACGGCGAATGGATCGGCAGCCCGCCCGCATACGGCGCGCCGCCTTCGGCAGTATGGCAGGCCATGCAGTCGGCCGCGCGGGCCAGGTATTCACCGCGCTTGACCTGCGCATCGTCGGCCGCCAAGGCAAACGAACTGACCGCCAGCCCGAGGGCCAATGCCGAGGCGCTACGTACGAAGCCCATGTTCAACCCTCCTTGACCAGGCCGAGATCGTTGAGCACCTTGCGGGTGGCATCGTAGTAACGCACGTAGCCTGTGCAGCGGCAGATGTGGTGACCAAGGCTGGCCTCGATGCGGTCTTCCACTTCGCTCTTCTTCAGCGGCTGGCGCTGGGCCGTTTCCACCAGCACGGTTGCGGCGTTGACGAAGCCTGGTGCGCAGTAGCTGCACTGGAAGGCGAACAGGTCGACGAACTTCTGCTGGATCGGGTTGAGCGTCAGGTTGCCGGCCTCGTCTTTTTTGGCATGGCCTTCGATGGTGCGAACCTTCTTGCCTTCGAAGTAATGCGCACCGGTGATGCAGGTGCGCACTTCTTCGCTGGTGCCGTCGGGGTTGTCGACGATCACCACGCAGGCGTGGCAGATGCCCTGGCCGCAACCCAGGCGCGAGCCGGTGAGGTTCTGGTGTTCGTGCAGGTAGTCGATCATCGCCAGGTCCGCGGGGACCTCGACCGGCCCGACCGGTTGACCGTTGAGCGTCAGTTGCAGTGGACGGTTAGCCATTGAGGGCCTCCTTGATACGGGCTGGGGTGATGGGGAGATCGCGCACGCGCTTGCCGATGGCATGCGCGACGGCATTGCCGATGGCACCGACGACCGGGATCATCACCACTTCGGCGATGCCCTTGGAGGGGTCGGTCGGTGACAGCGGCGGGAGGATTTCGCTGGTCTGCTGCCACACCGCCACATCGCGCGCATGCGGCAGGCGGTAGCGGTTGAAGTTCCAGTCGCCCTCCCCGGGCCCACCCTCGTACAACGGCATTTCTTCGGTCAGTGCATGGCCAATGCCCATGGCGATACCGCCTTCGAGCTGGCCCTTGACCAGTTCCGGCACCAGCACCCGGCCACACTCGACCCAACTGTGGTGGTTGAGCACCTGCGTCTCCAAGGTGCCTTTGTTGACCTTGACCTCGACGATGGTCGCCACCGGGCTGTAGTAGGTGACCATGGCGTTGTTCAGCTGGGTGTCGGGGTAGGCCGCATTCTGCCGGTCGAGCAGGTGATAGCCATGGCTGCCCATCTGCGCCTTCTTGGCATTCACCGCACCATCGCCGTACTTCACCGCCATGGCATCGAGCGGGAAGCGCTCGCGCACGCCATCGATGACAAAGTCGGCCTCGGCCCAGCTCCAGCGGTTGAAGCCGTGCACGCTCACGCCGGTAACCAGCCCCATGTCGTGGGCCTTCTGCGCCAGCTGGGCAAACGGAATCGGCGCCAGGCCGTTGCCGGTCAGCTCACCGTTGACCCACACCGCATTTTCACGGCGCACCACCAACGGGTTGGCCTGGCCGCCGTGCGGGCCCTGGCTCCAGATCGCCATGGCCGCCGGCCACAACCCATGATTGAACAGCACACGCGCCGCTTCGCGGGTGGCATGGCTGAAGTAGAACGCCGAGTTGGTCGCCGACGATGGCGACGCCAGCTTGCCGACCCAGCGCGGGTTGCGCAGCGCGGCGTCCTGCTCCGGCTGGCTGATCAGGTACGGGTTTCCGCTGGTGCTCAATTGCAGCTCTGGCCATTCGGTGACTGCAGTCTTCACCTCGTCGGCCGAACGGCCGAGGAAATCGCTGACCACCAAAGCCTGGGAGGTGGACATGCCGGTGCCCAGCTCGGTGCCGATATGGCGCAGGCTGATGCGGCCATCGGCGCTGAACTCGACACTGGCCATCGGCGCCTCGGAACCTGTACCGAAGTCCTTCTGGCAGATGGCGAAGCCGACGCCGTACCAGTGGTCCGGGTCCTTGGCGTCCATCTGTTGCTTGCGTGCATCGCGGTTGCGCCACCACTCGTGCACAGCGGCCTTGTCGAGGATCTCGTACAGGCGCAGGGCGCCGGCCGGGACCGCACCCTGGGTGTTCTTCATGCCCGACTTCAGCGCGTTGGCGCGGCGCAGGTCGATGGCATCGACGCCCAGGCGGCCGGCGATCTCATCCACCATCATCTCGGTGGCCGCCATGCTCTGCAGGGTGCCGTAACCGCGCATGGAGCCGGCCTCGACGCCACGGGAATAGTAGGCGGTCACCGACAGGTCGTTCTGTGGCATGTAGTAGATCGACTGCGCTGCCGTGGCGCCCACGGCTGCCACCGACGGGCTGTAGTTGATGCGCCCGCCGCCGTCGCAGCTCATGTCGGCGCGGAAGATCTTGAAGCTGTTGTCCTTCTTGTCCACCGCCAGCTGGTAGCGGATATCGAAGGCATGGCGCTTGATACCGCTCTGGAACTGCTCGTAGCGGTCGTTGGCCAGGCGGATCGGCACGCCGGCGCCGTAAAGCGCAGCCACCGCGGCATAGAAGACGAAGATGTTGTTGTCTTTTGAGCCATAGCCCACGGTATAGCCCGGATGCATGTTCAGCGTGTTCAGGGCAAAGCGCGACGGCTTGATCATGTGCACGCATTCCTGCGCCACTTCGAACGGGCACTGAGTGGCGACCACGAAGTGCAGCGTGCCCGTGGCCGGGTCATACCAGCCGTTACCGTTGTCCGGTTCCAGCGCGGCAGGTTCGATGGACGGCGTCTTGTAGCGCTCGTCGAACACCAGCCAGTCCTCGGGCGGGTTGTCCAGCTGCTCGGCCATGCGCTTGGCGTAGAACAACCCCTGCTCGGTCAGGTCGCCGTGCTGGTTGGGCTGCTTCGACCACACCGGCTTGCGGTTGAGAATGGTGGGGAACAGCATGGAGTTCTTCAGGCTAGAGAACTCATCGTCGTCGAACGGCGTGGCGCCGCCCACCCGCACGAAGCGGAAGCTGCCATAAGGGTCGCGCTGGTACAGCGGCGCCTGGGCACCGTAACGGATCGCCTGCTGATTGAACTGCAGCTTGCGCTTGGCTTGGCGGAAGCGCTCGAAGTCGTGCCAGATCAGGATCGCCACCGGGTGGCCGATGAACATCGGCACCTTGCCGGGCGGCAGCAGCGGGTCGGGCGAATGGGCCTCGGGCCAGGCAATGCCGTCCTGTTCGAGGTCGGCGGCTGTGACGATGCGGTCCGGCTGCAGGTCGGTGCCGAGCAGGCTGAGGTCATGCCCGGCATAGATACGATCAACCGTGGTGGCCTTGAGCAGCAGCGCATGGCCCTGCTGCGCGGGCCACCCGGGCATGTCCTTGGCGCGGATGTCGCGGGCGAACACTTTGTCGCCGCAGACCTTGGACAAGGCATCGTTACGGAAACGCGCCTTGCCGTCGTGGTTCATCCACTTCTGCGGCGAAGTGGTAACGCGCTCCTCCATCAACGCGGCGAAGGCCTGGCTGCCAAGTGGCGCCATGGTCACGCCGACACCAGCGATCAGGCCGCCTTGCAGGAAGGCGCGCCGGGAAATATCACGGTTGGACATGCTTGATCCTCTGGGCAGTTGGGGCCTGCCCTTTCTTTTGATTCTTGGCCTGGCTTGAGAAAAGCTGACCTTGGCGTCAACTTTACAGCAATTGGGTGGATATAGGCAAAGTCAAGCCGACAATGTGTCGCGGTGTGTATAGGACAAGGGGCGGACTTCGCGCTTTGGCGGGTAGGTGTTTGGCGGGAGATTTTCAGCGCCTGGTAGGTGTTCGCCGCGAGAGTTTCAGCGCCTGGTAGGTGTTCGCCGCGAGAGTTTCAGCGCCTGTGAGATC
>NZ_BCBP01000052.1:0-68840 GCF_001753955.1 Pseudomonas sp. NBRC 111139 | reverse complement strand
GGGTAAACCCGCTCCTACACGTCAGCTCAACGCATCCAGCAGTGCCTGGTTCATTTCCGGCGTACCGATGGTGATCCGCAGGAACTGGGCAATACGCGGCTGCTTGAAGTGACGCACGATCACGCCCTGCTCGCGCAAGCGTGCCGCCAGCTCGCCGGCATCCTGCTGCGGGTGGCGGGCGAAGATGAAGTTGGCAGCCGACGGCAGCACCTCAAAGCCCTTGGCCTGCAGCTGACCGACCAACACCTCGCGGCTGTCTATCACCTTGCGGCAGGTGTCCTCGAAGTACTCACGGTCTTCGAACGCCACCGCCGCACCGACGATAGCTGCACGGTCAAGCGGATAGGAGTTGAAGCTGTTCTTGATCCGCTCCAAGGCCTCGATCAGGTCCGGGTGCCCCACCGCCAGGCCCACTCGCAGCCCCGCCAGCGAGCGCGACTTCGACAGCGTCTGGGTAACCAGCAGGTTATCGTAGCGGTCCACCAGGCTGATCGCCGTTTCACCACCGAAATCGATGTAGGCCTCATCCACTACCACCACCGAATCACGGTTAGCCTGCAGCAGCTGCTCCACCACCTGCAACGGCATCAGGCAACCGGTCGGCGCGTTGGGGTTGGGGAAGATGATGCCAGCGTTGGGCTTTTTGTAGTCCTCAATACGGATCTGGAACTGCTCATCCAGCGCCACCTGTTCGAAGGCAATGCCGTACAGGCCGCAGTACACCGGGTAGAAGCTGTAGCTGATGTCCGGGAACAGCAGGGGCGCATCGTGCTGGAACAGGCCGTGGAAGATGTGCGCCAGCACCTCGTCCGAGCCGTTGCCGACAAACACTTGCGCCGGGGTCACGCCGTAGTACTCGGCCACCGCTTGCTTGAGACGGTCACCGTTCGGGTCCGGGTACAGGCGCAGGTTATCGTTCAGCTCGCCGCGCATGGCCTCCAGCGCCTTGGGCGACGGGCCATAGGGGTTTTCGTTGGTGTTCAGCTTGACCAGGCGGGCCAGCTTGGGTTGCTCGCCCGGCACGTAAGGCACCAGGTCCTTGACGAAGGGGCTCCAGAATCGACTCATGCTCAGTTCCCCTTCTCTTGGGTCAGGATACGGTATTCAGCGCTGCGGGCGTGGGCGGTCAGCGACTCGCCACGGGCCAGAACCGAGGCAGTGTGGCCCAGTTCGGAAGCGCCCTGTTCGGAGCAGAAGATGATCGACGAACGCTTCTGGAAGTCATACACCCCCAGCGGCGACGAAAAACGCGCGGTACCTGAAGTGGGCAGCACGTGGTTAGGGCCAGCGCAGTAATCGCCCAGCGCTTCGCTGGTGTGGCGGCCCATGAAGATCGCGCCAGCGTGGCGAATGTGTGGCAGCCAGGCTTGCGGGTCGGCCACGGACAGCTCCAGGTGCTCCGGTGCAATGCGGTTGGCCACGTCCATGGCCTGCTGCATGTCACGCACCTGGATCAGCGCACCACGGCCATTGATCGACTTCTCGATTATATCGGCACGTTCCATGGTCGGCATCAGCTTGTCGATGCTGGCAGCCACACGATCAAGGAAGGCGGCATCCGGGCTGACCAGGATGGCCTGGGCGTCTTCGTCGTGCTCGGCCTGGGAGAACAGGTCCATGGCAATCCAGTCCGGGTCGGTCTGACCGTCGCACACCACGAGAATTTCCGAGGGGCCGGCGATCATGTCAATGCCTACCTGGCCGAACACGTGGCGTTTGGCGGTGGCAACGTAGATGTTGCCCGGGCCGACGATCTTGTCCACCTGCGGCACGCTTTCAGTACCGTAGGCCAGCGCAGCCACGGCCTGGGCACCACCGACGGTGAACACCCGGTCGACACCGGCGATGCAGGCAGCCGCCAGCACCAGCTCGTTGACCTCACCACGCGGGGTCGGTACCACCATCACCACTTCAGCCACGCCCGCGACCTTGGCCGGGATGGCGTTCATCAGCACCGACGACGGGTACGACGCCTTGCCGCCCGGCACATACAGGCCAGCACGGTCCAGCGGGGTGACCTTCTGGCCGAGCACGGTGCCGTCGGCCTCGGTGTACTGCCAGGAATCCTGCTTCTGCCGCTCGTGATAAATGCGCACACGGTTGGCGGCCTTTTCCAGGGCCTCGCGCTGGACCGGGGTAATACGGGTCAGCGCCAGTTCCAGGCGCGCGCGATTGAGGATCAGGTCGTCAATCGACTTGGCGTCAACACCATCGAAGCGCTGGGTGAATTCCACCAGCGCCGCATCACCGCGTTCACGCACGGCCTTGATGATGTCGAGCACGCGCTGATTGACCGCGTCATCGGACACACTTTCCCAGCTCAGCAGATGATCCAGATGTCGGGCGAAATCCGGATCAGCGGCGTTGAGACGGGCAATTGCAGTGGACACGGTCATGGCGAGGGCCTCGTAATATTAGCGAATGCTCAGGCGCCCTAGGGGATTGTGCGAAAAGTGCCTGCGCGACGATCATGCTACGTTAAAAACAGGCTTGGAATGCTCATTTGCAACCAGCAAAGTCGGGCGCGACCCCGGCCGTTCCTCGCCTGTTTTCGTTCTTGCATGATCGCCGCTCGGCGACTTTTCGCACAATCCCAAGCTACCAGTCCATCCGCGCGGGCACCCGAGAAAAATGGCTATGACGCGGATAGACGGGCGCGACAGCGAAGGTCGCGCGCAGGAGTCAACCGCGGTGTCGCGATTCGACCGCTTGACGCAGCGTGTCGATCAGGCTCTGGATACGGGCGTGCTGCATTTTCATGGAGGCTTTGTTGACCACCAGGCGCGAGCTGATCGTGGCGATCAGTTCCTGGGGTTCCAGGCCGTTGGCACGCAGGGTGTTGCCGGTGTCGACCACGTCGATGATCTTGTCGGCAAGGTTGATCAGCGGCGCCAGCTCCATCGAGCCATACAGCTTGATGATGTCGACCTGGCGACCTTGTTCGGCATAGTAACGCTTGGCTACGTTGACGAACTTGGTGGCCACACGCAGGCGGCCCTTGGGCTCGGCTGCGCCGACTACGCCCGCGGTCATCAGCTTGCATTGAGCAATCTGCAGGTCCAGAGGCTCATACAGGCCCTGGCCGCCGTACTCCATCAGCACGTCCTTGCCGGCCACACCCAGGTCGGCAGCACCATGCTCGACATAGGTCGGCACGTCGGTGGCACGCACGATCAGCAGGCGCACATCGTCCTGCGTGGTGGGGATGATCAGTTTGCGGCTCTTGTCCGGGTTTTCGGTCGGCACGATGCCGGCCTCGGCGAGCAACGGCAAGGTATCGTCGAGAATACGGCCTTTGGAAAGCGCGATGGTCAACATTGGAACGTCGGTCCTTAAGCGGCTGCTGCCGGCCAGGTCATCGACCTGGCCGCATTCAATTCAAAAGGTGCGTCCTTGCACCCGCGGGGTACTAGCCCGGTACGCGGCGGATTTTCGCGCCGAGCATCTGCAGTTTTTCCTCGATGCACTCGTAACCACGGTCGATGTGGTAGATGCGATCGATCAGGGTATCGCCTTCGGCAACCAGCGCCGACAGCACCAGGCTGGCGGAAGCACGCAGGTCGGTGGCCATGACCGGGGCACCCTTCAGCGCCTTGACGCCAGTGACGATGGCGGTGTTGCCTTCGACCTGGATCTGCGCGCCCATGCGGTGCATTTCGTAAACATGCATGAAGCGGTTTTCGAAGATGGTCTCGATTACCGCGCCAGTGCCTTCGGCAATGGCATTCAGCGAGATGAACTGCGCCTGCATGTCGGTCGGGAACGCCGGATACGGGGCAGTACGCAGGTTCACGGCTTTCGGCCGCTTGCCATGCATGTCCAGCTCGATCCAGTCCTCGCCGGTGTTGATGTCGGCACCCGCTTCCTTGAGTTTTTCAAGCACGGCTTCAAGGATGGTAGGGTCGGTGTCCTTGACCTTGACGCGGCCACCGGTCACGGCAGCGGCAACCAGGTAGGTACCGGTCTCGATGCGGTCCGGCATGACGCGGTAGTTGGCCGAATCCAGTCGTTCGACACCATCGATGGTGATGGTGTCGGTACCTGCGCCCTGAATGTTCCCGCCCATGGCGTTGATGAAGTTGGCCAGATCGACCACTTCAGGCTCACGCGCGGCGTTCTGCAACACGCTGCGGCCCTTGGCCAAGGCAGCGGCCATCATGATGTTCTCGGTACCGGTCACGCTGACGGTGTCGAAGAAGAAGTGCGCGCCACGCAGGCCACCTTCAGGCGCCTTGGCCTTGATGTAGCCGCCTTCCACTTCGATCTTCGCCCCCATGGCCTCAAGGCCACGGATGTGCAGATCGACCGGGCGCGAGCCAATGGCGCAACCGCCAGGCAGGGCCACTTCGGCTTCGCCGAAACGGGCAACCATCGGGCCCAGCACCAGGATCGAGGCGCGCATGGTCTTGACCAGCTCGTACGGCGCGACCAGGGTCTTGATGGTGCGTGGATCGATCTCCACCGACAGCTTTTCGTCGATCACAGGCTCGATGCCCATGCGCCCGAACAGCTCGATCATGGTGGTGATGTCGTGCAGGTGCGGCAGGTTGCCCACGGTGACCGGGCCATCGGCCAGCAGGGTCGCTGCCAGAATCGGCAGGGCTGCGTTTTTCGCGCCCGAAATGCGGATCTCGCCGTCAAGGCGAGCGCCGCCAGTAATAATCAGTTTGTCCATTGGAGTCTCGCCGCCAAGTTGGCTCAGGTGCGCTCAGCCCAGGCTGCGCTGCTGAAAAATTTCATGGTTACCGCATGGATGCTGCCATTGGCGATCCACGGATTCAGGTGAGCATAGATCGCCTGCTGGCGTTTGACCGGACTCAGGCCAGCCAACTCGTCGCTGATCACGTTCAACTGGAAGTTGCAGCCTTCGCCTTCAACTTCGACCCGGGAACCCGGCAATTTCTCTTCAAGGAAGCTTTTAACTTCTACGGCCTGCATGCTCAACCTCAATCGGCGCCCGATGCGCACGGGTCGGCCATCATACAAAAAAGCCCCTCGCCTGCGAAGCCCAACGAAGGCTTCGCTGACCGAGGGGCCATCATCCGTGCCGGGCCACTAGCTTGCCAGCACTTCATCGAGATCATAGACCTCGGCAATTTCCCGCATGTCGTCAGGCATGCCACGCACTTCGCACGCCTTGCCAGTGGCCTGAGCATCACGCATGTACGCAAGCAATAACGACAAGCCGACACTCGACGACTTCTCGACAGCCGAGCAATCAAGCACCAGTCGCGGCTCGCGCGAGCCATCGATCAGCACCTTGCCTTGCTTGCGCAAGGCCGGGCCGCTGCGGTAATCCAGCACGCCAGCCAGACGCAGCACGCCCGGCTCTGCCATGCTTACAGCGGCCTCGCTCATTTGACGGTCTTCTCTGGCGAGTTGTCGGCAGCCTGCTTGGCCTTGGCCACTTCGCCAGCCCAGCCGTCGATGGTCTTGTCCAGGTCATTGCCGTTGCGCTGCATGGCATCGGCGAACTGGTCACGGAACAGCTTGCCGATGTTGATGCCGTTGACGATCACGTTACGCACCTTCCACTCGCCGCCAATGTTCTCCAGGGTGTACTGCACGGGGTACACGGCACCGTTGTTGCCGGTAACCTTCATGCCGACACTGGCGCGTTTGCCGTCATCGGCTTTAGCCGGGTCGACAGTGATGCCCTGGTTGTTGTACTCGAGCAAGGCATTGCCATAGAACTGCATCAGGCTGCGCTTGAAGTTTTCCTGGAAGCGCTGCATCTGCTCCGGGGTCGCCTTGCGCGAGTACTTCACGGTCATGATGCTACGCGAGATACCGTCGGCATCCACCACCGGGCCGAGAATGCGGTTGAGCGAGTCATAGAAGGCGTTGGGGTTGGACTTGTACTGCTCCTTGTTGGCCTTGAGGTCGCCGAGCAGTTCATTGGTGGTGCTTTGAACCACTTCGTGCGGTGTCTGCACAGCCAGGGCCAGCAGGGGGAAGGCCGCCAGCAGCACCAGCAAGCCACGTCGCAGGATCGAAATCATGGGTACTCCTTAATTAGCCGGTTGCGCTTCTTTCGGTTCCTTGCCAACAGAGTTGAGCAGGAACTTGCCAATCAGATCTTCCAGCACCAGTGCCGACTGAGTGTCATGGATGGTTGAACCATCCTTGAGGACATCGTCTTCACCGCCCACGCTGATGCCGATGTACTTCTCACCAAGCAAACCGGCGGTCAGGATCGAGGCAGTGGAGTCGGTCGGCAGGTTATCGACCGACTTGTCCAGCTGCAACGTCACCCGACCGGTGTAGGAATCACGGTCCAGATCGATGGCGGTGACCTTGCCGATGGTCACACCGGCCATGGTCACTTTAGCTCTGACCGTCAAACCGGCGATATTGTCGAAGTACGCATAAACTTTATAGGTATCAGTGGTCGGGCTGGCCGACAGCCCGCTGACACGCAGGGCCAGCAGCAGCAGCGCCAGGATCCCGGCCAGGAGGAACAGGCCGACACCGATTTCCAGGGTGCGGTTTTGCATCAGAAATCTCCAAACATCAAGGCGGTCAGAATAAAGTCCAGACCCAGCACTGCCAACGAGGCATAGACCACGGTCTTGGTGGTTGCACGACTGATCCCTTCTGAGGTGGGCTCACAGTCGTACCCCTGGAATACGGCGATCCAGGTCGAGACGAAAGCAAACACCAGGCTCTTGACCAGCCCGTTGAGCACGTCGTCAGTGAAAGAAACACTGTTCTGCATGTTGGCCCAGAACGAGCCCTCGTAGACACCCAGCCAGTCCACCGCCACCCACGAGCCACCCCAGATACCGACCACGCTGAAGATCAGCGCCAACAGCGGCAGCGAGATGAAACCGGCCCACAGGCGTGGCGCAACGATGTACTTGAGCGGGTCGACACCGATCATTTCCAGGCTCGACAACTGCTCGGTGGACTTCATGTTGCCGATTTCGGCGGTCAACGCGGAACCGGCACGCCCGGCAAACAGCAACGCCGTTACCACCGGGCCAAGTTCACGCAGCAGGGTCAGGGCGACCATCTGCCCTACCGCCTGCTCCGAGCCGTACTTGGTCAGGATGCTGTAGCCCTGCAGCGCCAGCACCATGCCGATGAACACACCGGACACGACGACGATCGCCAGCGACAGCACACCCACCGAGTACAACTGCTTGGTCAGCAGCTGGAAGCCGCCGCCAATACCACCGCGACCGACCAGCGCATGGAACAGGAACAGGCACGAACGCCCGAGCACGGCCAGCACGTCGATTGCCGAGCGGCCCAGCAGGCGGACACGTTCGAGTAAGGATTTTCTGCGCATCAACGCGCCCCCAGCAGGTCGGCGCGGTAGTCAGGCGCGGGAAAGTGGAAGGGAACCGGGCCATCCGGGTCGCCTTTCATGAATTGGCGGATCCGTGGATTGTCCGAACCCATCAGCTCATCAGGCGTCCCCTGGCCCAGCACTTGGCCGTCACCTACCACGTAAATGTAGTCGGCGATGCTGGCGGTTTCTGCCAGGTCATGGGAAACCACGATGCTGGTGATGCCCAGGGCATCGTTGAGCAGGCGAATCAGGCGCACCAGCACCCCCATGGCGATCGGGTCCTGGCCGACGAACGGTTCGTCGTACATGAGGATCTGCGGGTCCAGGGCAATCGCCCGGGCCAGTGCCACACGGCGCTTCATGCCACCGGACAGCTCGTCGGGCATCAGGTCGATGGCACCGCGCAGGCCCACGGCCTGCAGCTTCATCAACACGATGTCACGGATCATTTCGTCCGACAGCTGAGTATGCACGCGCAGCGGGAACGCGACGTTCTCGAACACATCGAGGTCGGTGAACAACGCGCCGCTCTGGAACAGCACGCCCATCTGCTTGCGGGCGTCGAACAGGTCGCTGCGCGACAGCGTCGGCAGGTTCTGCCCGGCAACCCATACCTCACCGCTCGCGGGACGCAACTGTGCGCCCATCAGGCGGAGCAACGTCGTCTTGCCGCAACCCGATGGCCCCATGATGCCGGTGACCTTGCCGCGCGGGATGCTGATGTCCACGTTGCTGAAAATGCTGCGCGAACCACGTTTGAAGGTTACACCCTTCAACTCGACCGCGTAGGCGCTATCCACACTCATCTAGACTCCTTGCTAATGCAGCCTCGTCCTAATGGACGCCGGCCTCCATCTGGAAGGCACACGCACCCCTGACAGGCCGAATAGCGGCGAACTATAGCACCGCTGACAGCCCCGCCCCAAGGCCGGGCAAGCAGTCGTTCAGCCCAGGGACAGGCTTTGGTGGTATTCACTGCAACAATCGAGGAGGTGAGGGTTTTCATCATTGCGCGTATAATCGTCGCCCTTTCATCAGGCATTGCTTTTTCGACATGAGCCAATCCAGCGAGCTGATCCAATCCGCCCAACGCACTCTGCGCCTGGAACTCGAGGCCGTAGAGGCCCTTTTGGCGCGCATCGACGACAATTTCGTCAAAGCCTGCGAACTGATTCTGACCAGCAAGGGCCGGGTCGTCGTGGTCGGCATGGGCAAGTCCGGGCACATCGGCAACAAGATCGCCGCGACCCTGGCCAGCACCGGCACACCGGCGTTTTTCGTGCATCCGGCCGAAGCCAGCCATGGCGACATGGGCATGATCACCCGGGATGATGTCATCCTTGCGCTGTCGAACTCCGGCAGCACCGCCGAAATCGTCACCCTGCTGCCGTTCATCAAACGCCTTGGCATCAAGCTGATCAGCCTGACCGGCAACCCGGACTCGCCGCTGGCCCAGGCCGCCGAGGTCAACCTTGACGCACGTGTCGCACAAGAGGCCTGCCCGCTGAACCTGGCCCCCACCTCCTCCACCACGGCAGCGCTGGTACTGGGCGACGCCTTGGCCATCGCCTTGCTCGAAGCCCGCGGCTTCACCGCCGAGGACTTCGCCTTCTCGCACCCGGGAGGCGCGCTGGGCCGCCGCCTGCTGCTGAAGGTCGAGAACGTGATGCACGCCGGCGACGATCTACCTCAAGTATCACGCGGCACCCTGCTCAAGGACGCGCTGCTGGAAATGTCCCACAAAGGTTTGGGCATGACCGTGATCGTCGAAGCCGATGGCAAACTGGCCGGGATCTTCACCGACGGTGACCTGCGCCGCAGCCTGGACCGCAATATCGATGTGCACACCACCCTGATCGACCAGGTCATGACCGTTCATGGCAAGACTGCGCGTGCCGACATGCTCGCCGCCGAAGCCCTGAAGATAATGGAAGACCACAAGATCAACGCCCTGGTGGTGGTGGACCGTGAAGACCGCCCGACCGGCGCCCTGAACATGCATGACCTGCTGCGCGCCGGCGTAATGTAAAGGAGCGATGGAATGAACCAGGACCTCATGCAACGCGGCAAAGGCATCAAGCTGGCAGTCTTCGACGTGGACGGCGTGCTCACCGACGGGCGCCTGTACTTCCTCGAGGATGGCAGCGAATTCAAGACGTTCAATACCCTCGACGGCCAGGGCATCAAGATGCTCATGGCCTCGGGCGTGACCACCGCGATCATCAGCGGGCGCAAGACCCCCGTGGTCGAACGCCGGGCCAGGAACCTCGGTATCCCGCACCTCTACCAAGGTCGGGAGGACAAATTGGTGGTGCTTGACGGCCTGCTCGCCGAACTGGGCCTAAGCTATGATCAAGTGGCTTACCTGGGCGACGACCTGCCCGACCTGCCGGTGATTCGCCGGGTGGCCCTGGGCATGGCCGTAGCCAACGCCGCACCGTTCGTACGCCAGCACGCCCACGGCGTGACCCAGGCACGCGGCGGCGAAGGCGCGGCCCGTGAATTCTGCGAATTGATCATGCAGGCCCAGGGCACCCTGGACGCTGCCAACGCCAACTACCTGTAAGGCTGCCCATGCTCAGCAAGAAAGCCCGAAACATTGTGCTGCTGGGGGCGATAGCCGCCCTGTTGGTAGCCATTGGCTACTGGAATGTCAGCCCGGAAAGCTTCCTCGACAAGCCCGTGGCCCAAGTCGACGAAAGCGCCATCGATTACTACGCGATCAACGCCCACAGCGTGCAGTTCCTGCCCGACGGCAAGCTGCAATACGAAATGACCGCCGACAGAATCGAACACCTCAAGACCAGCGAAGTCACCCAGGTGACCACACCGGACCTGCACCTGTACCGCGGCACCGAGTACCCGTGGCATGTGCAGAGCACGCGCGCCGAGGTCAATCCTGACGGTACCGAGGTCGAACTGATCGACAAGGTACGGATTGCCCGCACCGATGAAAGGCAGCGTGAAACCATCATTACCAGCTCACGCATGACCGTGTTCCCGCAGAAGCAATATGCGCAGACCGAGCAAGCCGTTAGAATCGACGGCGCCGGAGGCACCACTACGGGCAAAGGCATGAAAGCGTATTTGAAAGAAGGCAAGATGGACTTGCTCTCTAACGTAAGAGGACAGTATGAGGCTCGTTAAAACCCTCCCCCTTTTGCTCAGCCTGAGCGCAGCACTGGGAAGCGCGAGCGCCCTCGCCCTGCCGAACGACCGTGACCAGCCTATCCGCATCCAGGCCGACAACGCTCACCTGGATGACAAACAAGGCGTGGCCACTTACACCGGCGACGTGATCATCACTCAGGGTTCGATGATGATCAAAGGCAACACCGTGACCATTACCCGCTCCGCCTCTGGCGATATCGACGTAGTGACCTCGGTGGGCAACCTGGCCTACTTCGAGCAGCAGCAGAGCGCAGCCAAGCCGGACAAGATGAAAGGCTGGGGCGTAACCATCCAGTACCAGTCGCAGAAGGACTTGGTCATTCTCACCGACCGCGCCAAGGTCGAGAGCGAAGGCAATACCACCGAAGGCGAAAAGATCGTCTACAACACTCAGACCCAGGTGGCGACCGCCGGCCGTGGTGGCAATGTGACAACACCCCGTCAGCGCATCGACATGGTGATCCAGCCCAAGAAGAAGGCCGAGTAAATGGCAACCCTCAAAGCCCAGCACCTGGCAAAGAGCTACAAGGGGCGGCAGGTAGTACGTGATGTCAGCCTGTCTATCGACAGCGGCCAGATCGTCGGCCTGCTCGGCCCCAACGGCGCCGGCAAGACCACCTGCTTCTACATGATTGTCGGGCTGGTCCAGGCCGAACAGGGCCGCGTACTGATCGACAACCTCGATGTCAGCCACCAGCCCATGCACGGCCGCGCTCGCGCCGGTATCGGCTACCTGCCGCAGGAAGCCTCGATCTTCCGCAAGCTGTCGGTCGCCGACAACATCATGGCCATCCTCGAGACCCGCAAGGACCTCGACCGGGACGGCCGCCGCAAAGAGCTGGAAAGCCTGCTGCAGGAGTTCCACATCAGCCACATCCGGGACAACCTCGGCATGAGCCTGTCCGGTGGTGAACGCCGCCGCGTCGAAATTGCGCGCGCCCTGGCGACCGCACCCAAGTTCATCCTGCTGGACGAACCGTTCGCCGGTGTCGACCCGATTTCGGTCGGCGACATCAAGCAGATCATCCATCACCTCAAGGCCAAAGGTATCGGCGTACTGATTACCGACCACAACGTGCGTGAAACCCTGGATATCTGCGAAACCGCTTATATCGTCAACGATGGCCGATTGATCGCCGAAGGCGACGCTGAAACCATCCTGGCAAACGACTTGGTCAAAGAAGTTTACCTGGGCCACGAGTTCCGCCTCTGACCCGGCACGCGCCTGAAGTACTGGCAAACAGCCCTGAGACTGCGGGTAAAGTTGTTACGGTACTCTAGGCAAACGCTACAATTTAAGGCATAAAACTTGCTTGATCTGGCGCTTCGGCGCCCTCGTGTAGTGGATGGCGCATGCGCGCCGGCGAACAAGGTATTAAGCCCCTGCCATGAAACCATCGCTCGTCCTAAAAATGGGCCAGCAACTGACGATGACACCTCAGTTGCAACAGGCCATCCGCCTGCTCCAGCTCTCTACCCTGGACCTCCAACAGGAAATCCAGGAAGCGCTGGAGTCGAACCCGATGCTCGAACGTCAGGAAGACGGCGAGGACTTCGACAACAGCGACCCGATGGCCGACAACGCCGAGAACAAGCCGGCCGCCGAAGTTCAGGACAACAGCTTCCAGGAAAGCACCGTCAGCGCCGACAACCTGGAAGACGGTGAGTGGAGCGAGCGCATCCCCAACGAGCTCCCGGTCGATACGGCCTGGGAAGACATCTACCAGACCAGCGCCAGCAGCCTGCCGAGCAACGATGATGACGAATGGGACTTCACCACGCGCACATCGGCCGGCGAAAGCCTGCAAAGCCACCTGCTGTGGCAGTTGAACCTGGCGCCGATGTCCGACACCGACCGCTTGATTGCCGTGACCCTGATCGACAGCATCAACGGCCAGGGCTACCTGGAAGACACACTCGAAGAAATCTGCGCAGGGTTCGACCCGGAGCTGGATATCGAGCTGGACGAGGTCGAAGCAGTACTGCACCGCATCCAGCAGTTCGAGCCGGCTGGCGTCGGCGCCCGCAATCTGGGCGAATGCCTGTTGCTGCAACTGCGCCAACTGCCCGCTACAACCCCGTGGATGACCGAAGCCAAGCGCCTGGTCACCGATTTCATCGACCTGCTCGGCAGCCGTGACTACAGCCAGCTGATGCGGCGGATGAAAATCAAGGAAGACGAGCTGCGCCAGGTCATCGAACTGGTGCAAAGCCTTAACCCGCGCCCTGGTTCGCAGATCGAGTCCAGCGAGCCCGAGTACGTGGTGCCCGACGTCATCGTGCGCAAGGACAGCGACCGTTGGCTGGTAGAACTGAACCAGGAAGCCATCCCACGCCTGCGCGTCAACCCACAATACGCCGGCTTCGTGCGCCGTGCCGACACCAGTGCCGACAACACCTTCATGCGCAACCAGCTGCAGGAAGCGCGTTGGTTCATCAAGAGCCTGCAAAGCCGTAACGAAACCCTGATGAAAGTTGCCACGCAGATCGTCGAGCACCAGCGCGGCTTCCTCGACCACGGCGACGAAGCGATGAAGCCGTTGGTACTGCATGACATTGCCGAAGCCGTAGGCATGCACGAATCGACCATCTCGCGGGTTACCACGCAGAAATACATGCACACCCCGCGTGGCATCTACGAACTGAAATACTTTTTCTCCAGCCATGTCAGCACCTCCGAAGGCGGAGAATGCTCGTCCACGGCGATCCGCGCGATCATCAAGAAACTGGTTGCGGCGGAAAATCAGAAAAAGCCATTGAGTGACAGCAAGATCGCTGGTTTACTGGAGGCACAAGGCATCCAGGTAGCCCGTCGCACCGTCGCCAAGTACCGCGAGTCCCTCGGCATCGCACCGTCGAGCGAACGCAAGCGACTGATGTAGCCCCTGAGATGTGCCACAGCGTTTTCGTGGCAGGTGCAAGACCTGCCTCTTTATGCACGGGCAACAAAGGAGAAGCTGTATGCAAGTCAATATCAGTGGACAGCATGTAGAAGTCACCCAGCCACTGCGCGATTACGTGCTTGAAAAGCTCGCCCGCGTGGAGAGTCACTTCGACAAGATCACCAACGTGCAGGTAATCATGAAAGTCGAGAAGCTTCAGCAGAAGGTCGAGGCGACCCTGCAGATTCCCGGCGGCGAAGTGGTAGCCAACGCCGAACACGAAGACATGTATGCAGCGATCGACGCCTTGGCCGACAAGCTCGACCGCCAACTGAAAAAACACAAGGAAAAACAGCAAAGCCTGCTGCAAGGTGCAGCTGCCCGCTGATCCCCCTCATCCATGATCCGACTTGAAACCATCCTGACCCCCGGCCGTTCCCTCGTGAACGTGCCGGGCGGCAGCAAGAAGCGCGCCCTGGAAAAGGTCGCCACTGTCATCGCCGACCAAGTGCCAGAACTGGAGATGCAGGACGTCTTCGAAAAACTGGTAGCCCGGGAAAAGCTCGGTTCTACCGGTTTTGGCAATGGCATCGCCATCCCGCACTGCCGGCTTGAAGGATGCTCTGCGCCAGTCAGCGCCCTGCTGCACCTGGAAGCGCCTATCGATTACGACGCCATCGATGGCGCGCCGGTGGACCTGCTGTTTGTGCTGCTGGTGCCCGAAGCGGCCACCGATGCCCACCTTGAACTTCTGCGTCAGATCGCCAGCATGCTCGATCGCAAGGAGGTCCGTGATCGACTGCGTGCGGCCACCAGCAACGAGGCCCTGTTCCAGGTTGTCCTGGACGTACAGAACGAGCACTGAACATGCGCCTGATCATCGTCAGCGGCCGGTCCGGCTCCGGCAAGAGCACCGCCCTCGATGTCCTGGAAGACAGCGGTTTCTATTGCATCGACAATCTGCCAGCCGGGCTATTGCCGCAGTTGGCGGAAGATGCACTGATCAACACCGAATTGCTGCAGCCCAAGGTGGCGGTTTCGATCGACGCGCGCAACCTGCCCAGCCACCTGATGCGTTTTCCCGAGCTGCTTGAAGAAGCCCGCGCACGGCACATCCAGTGCGACGTGTTGTACCTGGATGCCGATGAAGAGGTCCTGCTCAAGCGTTTCTCGGAAACCCGCAGGCGGCACCCCCTGACCAACGCCAACCGCTCGCTCGCGGAAGCGATCCGCGTGGAAAGCGATTTGTTGGGCCCCATTGCCGACCTGGCCGACCTGAAGATCGACACCACCAACCTGAACCTGTACCAGTTGCGTGACTCGATCAAGCTGCGCCTGCTCAACCAACCCGAGCCTGGCACAGCGTTTCTGGTCGAGTCGTTCGGGTTCAAACGGGGCATGCCGGTCGACGCCGACCTGGTTTTTGACGTGCGCTGCCTGCCCAACCCCTACTGGAAACCAGAACTGCGTGAGCACTCAGGTCTCGATCAACCCGTGATCGACTACCTGGCCGCACAACCGGATGTCGAAGAGATGTACAACGACATCTCCAGCTACCTGCTCAAATGGTTGCCCCGCTTCGCTGCCAGCAACCGCGCCTACGTAACCATTGCCATCGGCTGCACTGGCGGCCATCACCGTTCGGTGTACATCACCGAGCGCCTTGGTCAACAGCTGCAGCAAACCCTGAAAAACGTCCAGGTCCGTCATCGCGACCTCTAGCCCAAGGATCCACCCCAGATGCCCGCCCGCGAAATCACCATCATCAACAAGCTGGGTCTGCATGCCCGGGCGGCAGCCAAGTTCGTCGGTGTGGCCGGCCGCTTCCCCTGCCAGGTACGGGTGGGTCGCGCCCCGGACAAGCTGGTGGATGGCAAGAGCATCATGGCGGTGATGATGCTGGCCGCAGGCAAAGGCACCCAGGTGCACCTGCATACCGAGGGTGAGCAGGACAACGACGCCATGGATGCACTGGTCGAACTGATCAACAATTTCTTTGACGAAGGCGAATAGGCCTCGCAAACCTGCGCTTGCACAAGATCAGGACATCGCGGTATCCATCACCATCATCAGACAGAAGCCTGTACACAGCCCAAGACTGGCCAGACGATGATGGCCGTTGCTTCGCGATTCGGGGATGATTTCCTGGGTGACCACCAGCAACATAGCCCCCGCTGCACAGGCCAGCCCCAGCGGCAGCAGCAGTTCGGCAACATTCACCAGCCAGGCACAGATCAACGCCGCCACCGGCTCGACCAAGCCTGAGGCTGCGCCGATCAGGAAGGCCTTGAAGCGCGGCATGCCCGCCCCTGCCAGCACCAGCGCGATCACCAGCCCCTCAGGCACATCCTGCAAGGCAATGCCCATGGCCAGGCTGTCGGCGTCGGCCATACCTCCCCCGGCCGACACACCAATGGCCATACCTTCGGGGATGTTGTGGGCAATGATGGCAATCACGAACAGCCAGATGCGCGCTGCAATCACCGGCTGGTTTGCTGTGCCCACCAACGCTTCAGGCGAAGCCCAGGATACCTTGAGGTCGACCAGGAACAGGCACAGCGCCCCGAACATCAGGCCAAAACTGACCAGGCCACCTGCCCCCCAAGGGCTGAAGCCAATAGACTGAGCCGCCGCCAGGCCCGGCATGATCAGGGAAAACGCGGTGGCCGCCAGCATCACGCCAGCACCGAAGCCCAACAGCGTATCCGCCAGCGCCACGGGCATATTGCGAATGACCAGTACCGGTACTGCGCCCAATGCCGTACCCAGCGCGCATAAAGCACCGCCCTCCAGGGCGCGCAGCATGCGCGGATCGAGGTCTAGCCAGGCGAGGCCCCGTGCCACCAGTAACGCGGCGCCCGCCAGCAAAAGCAAAGTCCCAAGCGCCAGGCGGAACAGGCGCACACTGCTGACAGACATCACCTCAGAGCGCATACCGGTCCGACTCACTTCAGGGCTTCAAGGTAACGACGTTCAACTTCCACCCAGTCAATGACGTTGTAGAAGGCACCGATGTATTCCGGACGACGGTTCTGGTACTTGAGGTAGTAAGCGTGCTCCCACACGTCCAGGCCCAGGATCGGGGCATTGCCGTGCATCAGCGGGCTGTCCTGGTTGCCGCTACTCTCCACCACCAACGTTTTTTGCGGCGTGACGCTGAGCCAGGCCCAACCGCTGCCGAAGCGGGTCAACGCGGCTTTGGTGAAAGCCTCCTTGAAAGCCTCGAAGCCGCCAAGTTGTGCTGTGACGGCTTGCGCCAGCTGGCCCACAGGCTCGCCACCGCCCTGAGGTGACATGACAGTCCAAAACAGGCTGTGGTTGGCGTGACCGCCACCGTGGTTGGTCACAGCGCCACGCAGGTTCTCCGGCAGTTGCTTGACGGCAGCGACCAGTTTTTCCACCGGCCATTCGGCCCACTCGGTACCTTCGAGGGCGGCATTGAGGCCGTTCACGTAGGTCTGGTGATGCTTGGTGTGGTGGATTTCCATTGTCTGGGCATCAATGTGTGGTTCCAGCGCATCGTAGGCGTATGGCAATGCAGGCAAGGTATGGGGCATGTCAGTGAATTCCGTAGGCATGGGTTCTGGGTGCCACATCCGGCTGGGCAGCGAGCTCGCTGGCACCAGCGCTGTGGCGGTTGAGCAAGCGCTCGGTACGCGGGTACTGGCCATACTCGGCAATGAAACTCAGCAGCTCGGTGTAAGTGCGCGCACTGTGGCGCAAGGCGGCATCACGCAGTGCCTGAGGCAGGCGCGCTTCCTGGCAGGCCTGCAGCAGTCGCTGATGAGCAGCGCACAGATAGTCGGCACTTTCATGCGGCTGGTTAAGGCGCAGGTGCAGGTCAGCCAGGTTGTGGTGGGCGATGACGAATGCAGCCACCGCTTCATCCACGTCATGCCAGCGCTCGAACAGCACCTGGGCCAACGCCAAGGCTTGCAGGTAGTGTTCCCGGGCGTCCACCAGTTCGCCTTGTTCGAATAGGCGGTTGGCGGTTTCCGTGGTGCGTTTCCAGTGCTGCATGGTTGTCTCCTGGGCGGTGACGCAGTGTCAGATACCGCCGGCGGTGAGTTTTTCCGGGTCCAGCAGCGCTTCAAGCTGGTCGCGGGACAGGTCGGTGTGCTCCAGCGCCACATCGATGATTGGACGACCCTGCTTGTAGGCGGTCTTGGCGATTTCGGCGGCCTTGAGGTAGCCGATGATCGGATTCAACGCCGTGACCAGAATCGGGTTGCGCGCGAGCGCTTCCTTGAGTTTGTCTTCGTTGACCTTGAAGCTGGCGATGGCTTTGTCGGCCAGCAAGCGGCTGACATTGGCCATCAGCTCGATGCTTTCCAGCAGGTTGCGGGCGATCACCGGCAGCATCACGTTCAGCTCGAAGTTACCGGCTTGGCCTGCGACGGCGATGGTCGCGTCGTTGCCAATCACTTGGGCGGCGACCATGGCAGTGGCCTCCGGGATCACCGGGTTGACCTTGCCTGGCATGATCGAAGAGCCCGGCTGCAGAGCTTGCAGCTCGATTTCGCCCAGACCGGCCAGCGGGCCGGAGTTCATCCAGCGCAGATCGTTGGCGATTTTCATCAACGCCACCGCGGTGGTCTTGAGCTGGCCAGACAAAGCCACGGCAGTGTCCTGCGAGCCGATCAGTGCGAACAGGTTCTGGCCGGGCGTGAACTCGATCTTGGTCAGGCCACTGAGCTGGCGAGCGAAACCGACAGCGAACTGCGGATGGGCATTGATGCCGGTACCCACGGCGGTTCCGCCCTGGGCCAGCGCCTGCAAGCGCGGCAGCACACCTTCGATGTGCGCCTTGGCAGCATTGATCTGCGCTGCCCAGCCATCCAGCACCTGACTCATGCGCACGGGCATCGCGTCCATCAGGTGAGTACGACCGGTCTTCACGAATTGATGTACTTGTGCCGACTTGACCTCGATCACCTGTACCAGGTGCGCCAGGGCTGGCAACAACTGCTCGTGCAGGGCCAGCGCGGCGCTGACGTGGATGGTGGTCGGAATGATGTCATTGCTGCTCTGGCCACAGTTGACGTGGTCATTGGCGTTGACCGCCTCACCCAGTACATGGGTAGCCAAGGTGGCGATCACCTCATTGGCGTTCATGTTCGAACTGGTGCCAGAGCCTGTCTGGAACACATCCACCGGGAAGTGCTGGATGAAGTCCTCGGCCAGCAATTGCTCGACAGCCTTGACGATAGCCTGGCCCTGCCCGGCAGACAGTTGCTCCAGTTCGACGTTGGCCTTGGCCGCAGCGGCCTTGGCCAGCAACAAGGCACGAATGAACTGGGCCGGCATACGCTGGCCGCTGATCGGGAAGTTGTCGACCGCGCGCTGGGTCTGGGCGCCGTAGAGGGCCTGGGCCGGCACCTGCAGCTCACCCATGCTGTCACGCTCGATACGGGTATCACTCATCATCAAATCCTTGCATCAGTTCATCGGGAGAAATCGAAGGCAGCAGACGGCAATTGGCCAGCTGCAGGGCGTAGGGTTGCCAGCGTTGGTTCTGTTCCTGGCGGTCGAGGTTGCGCAGGTCCAACAGAGGACGCCAGGCCTGGTCCAGGCACAGACAACGCCAATGCCAGGGGAGCATGCGATCGCAGGCGGTATCCAGCAGCAGGCGAAACGCTGTCAGCGCCACCGTCCATGGCGAGGTTTCGGTGCAGCACACCAGATAGCGGCCTTCGGCCAGGTAATGCTCGATCAGGCGCGGCTCGTCGGGGTCGAGCGCACAGCGAATGCGCCGGCTGAGCCAGCGCCAGTTTTCCAGGTAGGGCAGTTCGCGGAGGACGGATTTCATGAACATCATCGCCGAGTTACTGGATAATGATATTCATTATTAAGTGATAAACAGAATCACTTCAAGAAAAAAGGTGATGAAATAAAAACCCGGCGCGAGGGCCGGGTCTTCGGATTTGCAGAGAAAGGTGTAGTGCTGTGTAGGCCTCTTCGCGGGTAAACCCGCTCCTACAGCGGCCTGTGTCCCCGCCCCGATGTGCGTCTACCACCGTGTAGGAGCGGATTGATCCGCGAAAGGGCCGGCGCAGGCTAAAGATCAGCTACCAGCAACGGTCATCCGCTCGATCAGCACCGAGCCCGTATGAATGTTGCTACGGGTTTCAAGATCGCTACCGATCGCGACAATCTGCTGGAACATGTCCTTCATGTTTCCGGCGATGGTAACTTCCTGTACGGCATGCTGAATCTCGCCATTCTCGACCCAGAACCCCGCCGCACCACGGGAATAGTCCCCCGTCACCATGTTCAAGCCATGCCCCATCAGTTCGGTCACCAGCAGCCCGCGCCCCATGCGGCGAATCAGCGCGGCCTGATCTTCGACACCGTGGCTGACGAACAGGTTGTGCACACCACCAGAATTGGCCGTACTCGGCAAACCCAGCTTGCGCCCCGAATAGGTACCCAGCAAGTACGACACCAGCTCGCCTTTGTCGACAAACGGTTTGGCATAGGTGGCCAGGCCATCACCGTCGAAGGCGGCGCTGCCCAACGCGCGCGGAATATGCGGGCGTTCGTCGAGGGTCAGCCAGGAAGGGAACAGGCGCTGGCCAATGGTACCCTCCAGGAACGACGACTTACGGTACAGGTTGCCGCCGGAAATGGCCGACAGGAAGCTGCCGAACAGGCCACCGGCCAATTCGGCCGAGAACAGCACCGGTACCTCGCAAGTCGGCACCGGTCGGGCGCCAAGGCGGCTAGCGGCACGCTGGGCAGCGCGCACGCCGATGCTGCTCGGGTCGGCCAGCAGGTTGCCCTGGCGGTTCACGTCGTACCAGTAGTCACGCTGCATCTGCCCGTCGCCTTCGGCAATCATCACGCAGCTCAGGCTGTGCCGGGTCGAGGCGTAACCACCGATGAATCCATGGCTGTTGCCATACACGCGGCAGCCTTGGTGGGTATTGAGGGTGGTGCCATCGGCGTTGAGGATGCGCGGGTCGGCGTCGAACGCCGCTGCCTCGCAGGCCAGGGCCATTTCGATGGCCTTCTCGGGCTCGATACCCCAGTCGTGGTACAGGTCCAGATCCGGGATTTCACGCGCCATCAGCGCTGCGTCGGCCAAGCCCGAGCATTCATCCTCGGAGGTATGCCTGGCAATTGCCAACGCTGCAGTGACGGTCTCGCGAATCGCCTCCGGACCACTGGCCGAGGTGCTGGCCGAACCTTTGCGCTGGCCAACATAAAGGGTGATACCAAAGCCTTGGTCGCGGTTGAACTCGACCGTTTCGACCTCACGCTGGCGCACGGTGGTGGACAGCCCTTGCTCCAGCGACACCGCCACTTCGCAGGCACTGGCCCCCTGCCGACGCGCCTCGGCGATGATCGCCTCGACCTGTTCCTGCAATGCTGGCAGGTCTTTCGGACCTACGCTCTGGACTGCACTCATGGTTCTCTCCACTCAAATTCTGCGTACGGCTTGGGGTCATTCTACGACCGGGCCGGACAAGCGGCCCCCGACTGGTTATCATGGCGGCGATTTCTAGCGGACTGCCACCATGGTTGATTCAAACGACGACGCCTTCGACGGCGAAAAAAGCAAAACCCAGATCAAGCGCGAACTGCATGCGCTGGTCGAACTCGGCGAGCGGCTTACCACCCTCAAGGCCGATACCTTGGCGCGCCTGCCTTTGACCGACGAGCTGCGCAAGGCACTGGCCGAGGCCAGCAAGCACACCGCTCATGGCGCCCGTAAACGCCACATGTCGTTCGTCGGCAAGCTCATGCGCGTGCAAGACCTCGATGCCATCCACGCCTTGCTCGAACAGATGGACAGCTCGACTCGCCAGTACAACGAACGTTTCCACAGCCTGGAGCGCTGGCGTGACCGGTTGATCGACGGTAACGACGAAGACCTCGAGCGCTTCGTCAACGAGTATCCCGACACCGACCGCCAGCAGCTGCGCTCGCTGGTGCGCCATGCCCAGCACGAGAAGGCGCGGAACAAGCCGCCTGCCGCCGCGCGCAAGGTGTTCAAGTACATCCGCGACCTCGACGAGTTGCAGCGCGGGTTGCGCTGACGGACTGGGGCCTTGTGGGAGCGGGCGTGCCCGCTCCTACAATGGCTCCCGAAGCCATCAAGCCCCGGTACCGCCCACGGTAATCGCATCCAGTTTCAAGGTAGGCTGCCCCACCCCAACCGGCACCGACTGCCCGTCCTTGCCGCACGTCCCTACTCCGCTGTCCAGTGCCAGGTCGTTACCGACCATCGAAACCCGGCTCATCGCCTCGGGACCATTGCCGATCAGGGTTGCGCCCTTCACTGGCGCGGTAATCTTGCCGTCTTCGATCAGGTAGGCCTCACTGGTGGAGAACACGAACTTGCCGCTGGTGATATCCACCTGCCCACCACCGAGGTTGGCGCAGTAGATACCCTTCTTCACCGACGCAATAATCTCCTGTGGGTCGCTTTCGCCGGCACGCATGTAGGTGTTGGTCATGCGTGGCATCGGCAGGTGCGCGTAGGATTCACGGCGGCCGTTGCCGGTCACAGCCATGCCCATCAGGCGCGCGTTCAGCTTGTCCTGCATGTACCCCTTGAGCACGCCATTCTCGATCAGCGTGGTGCATTCGGTCGGGGTGCCTTCGTCATCCACGCTCAGAGAACCACGGCGGCCTTCAAGGGTGCCATCGTCGACGATGGTGCACAGGCTCGACGCCACTTTCTCGCCAATGCGGCCACTGAACGCCGAACTGCCCTTGCGGTTGAAGTCGCCTTCCAGGCCATGGCCGACGGCCTCGTGCAACAGCACGCCCGACCAGCCCGAGCCCAGCACTACCGGCAAGGTACCGGCCGGTGCCGGGATCGCTTCCAGATTCACCAGGGCCTGGCGCAGGGCCTCGCGGGCATAGCCCATCACCCGCTCCTCGGTGAAGTAGCGGTAATCGGTACGCCCGCCACCGCCCTGCCCACCGCGTTCACGACGGCCGTTCTGCTCGACGATGACGCTGACATTGAAGCGCACCAGCGGGCGTACGTCGGCAGCCAGGCTGCCATCGGCCGCGGCAATCAGAATGCGTTCCCAGACCCCGGCCATGCTCACGCTGACTTGCTGAATGCGCGGGTCCAGGGCACGGGTGGCGGCATCGACACGCTTAAGCAGCTCGACCTTTTCGGCACGGCTGAGCACGTCCAGCGGGTTGTCCGCGGTATACAGGGCGGCCACCTCCTGGCTGCGGAAGGCTTGCACCGTGCCGTTTTGCCCGGCACGGGAAATCGAACGGGCGGCACGGGCTGCCGAGGTCAGCGCTTCAAGGTTGATCGCGTTGCTGTAGGCGAAGCCGGTTTTTTCGCCGGACTGGGCACGCACGCCCACGCCCTGGTCGAGGTTGAAGCTGCCCTCTTTGACGATACCGTCCTCCAGCGCCCAGGTTTCCGAGATCTGGCCCTGGAAATACAGGTCGGCGGCGTCGATGCCGGGGCCAGCCAACTCACCCAGCACGCTCTGCAGGCTGTCCAGGGTCAAGCCGCCTGGGGCCAGGAGCTGCTCACTGACGGTGGATAACATCTGGCTCATAGTCACTCCGAGGTATGCGCAGGTCGCAACGCGCCCTGCGAAAAAAAGCGCCGGTGCGATACCACCGGCATGCGCGCCCGAATGGACGCTTGTTCTTCAATGTCGCGCTCGGCAAGCAGTACCGCTTCACCTTGCGCCTGTTCTGCGAGAATGCGCCCCCAAGGGTCGACGATCGCCGCATGGCCATGGGTTTCCCGTGGGCCAGGATGGGCGCCGCCCTGTGCCGCAGCCAGCAGGTAACACTGGGTTTCGATGGCCCGGGCACGCACCAGCACCTCCCAATGTGCTGCGCCGGTCACTGCGGTAAAAGCTGCTGGCGCGGTGATCAGCTCCGCGCCGGCAGCGCGCAGCGCGCTGTACAGTTCGGGAAAGCGCAGGTCGTAACACACGCTCAGCCCCAGCCGCCCGACCGGCGTATCAGCCACCACCACCTGAGCACCCTGCGCGTAGTCATCCGACTCGCGGTAACGGCCCCGGTTGTCGGCCACGTCCACATCAAACAAGTGCAGCTTGTCATACCTTGCCGCCACCTCGCCGTGTTCATCGACCAGCAGCGAGCACGCATGGGCCTTGGCATCGGGCTGGCCGAACGGTGGCAAGGGCAAAGTACCGGCAACAATCCATAACTTGAGGTCGCGGGCGGTGCGTTTCAACCACGGCAGAATGGGCCCTTCCCCCAAGGCTTCGGCACGGCCGATGGCAGCAGCGTCCTTGCGCCCCATGGCGGCAAAGTTTTCCGGCAGCACCGCCAACCGTGCGCCGCCCAATGCGGCCTGCTCCAACAGGGCACCGGCACGCTGCAGGTTGGTCTGCACGTCGTCCTGGCTGACCATCTGGATTACCGCTGCCTTCATGGGTACTCCTAGCGGGATTTCTCGAAAGGTTTCACAAAGGTGATTCTAGGCTCTTTCCACGGCCCTTCGACACGGTAGTGCACGCTGGCAAAGCGTGACACGCGGTCACCGATCAGCCGATCGACCAGGAACAGCGCACCGCCCACCGCCGGCGCGCCGACGATCAACGCCGCCAGCGGCAGGTTGTTGGTCACCGGCAGGCTCACCTGCAAGTCAGCATCGACCCGGTCGCTGACCATGTCCAGCGTGCCGTCGAGTTCGAAGTTGCTCGACGGGCCGGTCACGGTAATCGGTTCGCGGGTCACGTACACGCCACTGCTGGCCACCAGCAAGCCCTTGACCCGGTCATAGGCCAGGCCCTTGTCAAACAGGTCGGAAAAGTCCAGACGCAGGCGCCGGCCAATCGAGTTGAAGTTGAGCAGGCCGAACACCCGCAGCGCCTGTGCGCTGCCTTCGACCTCGACGAACTGGCCGGTGCGCAGTGCTGCATCCATGCTGCCCGAGAAGCGTTTCAGGCCCACCGCGGCCGGCGAACCCGGCCAGCGGCCATCCACATCCAGGCGGAAATCGCGGCTGGTCACCGTCGGGGCAAAGCCCCAGGCGCTGAGCACATCCGCCAGGTTCTTGCCGTCAAGGCGCCCTTTGTACCAACTGCTGGTTTTGCCCGTTTCGCCCTCCCAGCCACCACCGCCATCGATGCGCAACCCCTTGAGGTCGAGGTCGATATCACTGGCTGTGACGCCACGTGGGGTCGGCCGCAGCTTGATCGCGGCGCTACCGTAAAGATCGTCACCGCGATAGAGCTTGTCGATGCTCAGGTCCAGTGCCGGGACTTTGCGCGGATCGAACGAGGCAAGCGGGTCGGGGCCGTCTTCAGCCTGCTGTTCAGCGGCGCTGGCGGCAGGCAGCCGCAAGGTCTGCATGCGCACGACCATGGGCGCGCCCTTGGCATCCGGTACGCGCGCATTACCGATGACTTCCTTGCTGTCGAGGCGCAAATCCCAGGCCGGGCCGCCCCGGGCCAAGCGTACCACGGCCTGGTTCAGGTCCATGCCAAAGGCTTTCAACTGGCCGATGCTCAGGTCGACGCTTTGCAGGTTCTGCCGCGCGCTGCCACCGGGGTCGTCCCCAGCCAGCCGGCCTGCCTGCTCTTGCCAAGGGGCCAGGTCCAGGGTCTCCAGGCGCCCGCGCACCCTCAGCCCCTGGCTGGAAGGTACCCGGGCGTCGCCTGTGCCCAGCACTAGCTCGCCACGGCCCTGAGTCAACGTTTCAGCCGGTGCAGCATAGGCAAAGCGGGCAAGGTCGGCGTAGGCAGCGTTGAATTGCCGCTCCGAGCCCTGAAGGCTCATGTTGAAACGGCTGTCACGGGTATCTGCTGCCGCTTTGCCGAACGGAGCCGGCAGGTCGATGGCCAGACCCTTGAGGCTGGAAGTGACACTCAGGCGGTTGTCCCGGCTCCCCAGACTGAGCTGCAACTGATAGGGGAGGTCACCGGAGGCCGGCAAGGCCTGCTTGAACTGCAGCCAGTCAGTCAGCGTCTTGAGCGATACCTGGCCATTGGCATTGATGCGGGTCTGCATCTGCCCAGCCTGACCTTCAGCGGTTATTTGCGCCGTTACCGGCTTGCCGAAGGCCTGCAGACTGATGCCTTTGCCACTCAGGCCCTTGTCGAAGTCGAAGCTGAAGTCGCCCTTCAGGCGGTTCAACTCCAGACTTGGCGGGGCCACTTTCAGGCGCGCATCGTGGGTGGCGAAGTCCACCTGCACTTTTGGGCGCTGCCCACGGACCAGCGGGATATCGAGCTTGACCTTGCCCTTCAGCGGCCCCTCACCTTCCCAGCCGGCGAAAATCTCACCGGTGCCGATTGGCGCTTCCTTGAGAATCTTCAGGCCATCACCCAGGCTACCGTCGAAGTCGCCATCCAGGTAGAGGTGGCTGTGCTGGCCACCCTCGACATGCGGGATATCGACATTCACATCGCTGACCTTGGTGTCGAGCAGCACGCCTCGCTGGGCCTTGATGCGCACGCCACTGTCCTCGATGAACACATCACCATCGACGTGCTGCACCTGTGGCCAACCGGGCTGGAAGTCCAGCGCGGCGTCATGCACCTTGAAGAACAGGCTGATGCTGCGCGCTTGCGGCGCTGCGCCATGGTTCAGCGAGCCCTGATACTGGAAGTAGCCTTCATCCACAGCGCCTTTGACGATAGCGCTGCGCAGCCACTCGTCGAGGGCCGGGCTGAGCACCTCGGGCAGATACTTGGCAGTATAGCGGCCATCGCCTTCGGTCAGGCCGACGCGCAGGTCCATATAGTCCTCGCGGCCTTCCTCGAACAACAGGCGAATGAGGAAGTCACCGGCGATCTTGCCCTCCTCGCCCAGCACCTTGAGGTAGGGCGCAATTAGGGTGAAACCGTCTTTGTCCAAGGTCCAGGTCAAGCGCGCATTCGCCTTCTGGTAATGCCAGGGCTTGGCGAAGATCGGGTACAGATGCAGCATGAACGCATCGGTATCCAGGCGCAGCTCGCCGTGGCCCAGGTCACCACTGATGCTGCCACTGACGTTACCGGCCGCCGGGGCGTTGTGATAAGCATCGAAGCCTACCTTCTCCAGGTTGGCTGCGAACTGCAGGCGCTGGTCACCCTCGGCCTTGGGCCTGGCCTCGAGGCGCACATTGCGCAACGCACCGGTCACCTTCAAGCCATCGACCACATCCTTGACCTTGTCCGGCAGGGGGGCCAGGGCATCGATCAGCGGAGTCAGCGGGGTGAGGTCGAGGCGGTCGGCCTGTAACTGCCAGCTTTCATCGGCTGCGTTCTGGCCAGGGCGCTGCTGCAACTGCAGGTGAGACTCCCAGCGGGCCTTGCCGAGGTCCATGGCCAACGAGTCGACGACCACATCGAAGCCTTGCTCCCGGCGCTGGAACCAGGCGCCCAAAGCCAGATTATTCAGGTTGGTAGCCTTGCGCCCGGCATAGGCCCCCTCCAGCCTGGGTGCATTGAGCCTTACGACGGCCCGTTGCAACTGCCCCTTGCCCCAGCCGATCCAGAACTCACCGCCCGCCCGCAGGGTGTCAGCATGCCACTGACCCAACACCTTGGGCGGCAACCAATGTGCCCAGTCACTTTGCGGCAGGCTGACATAGGCGTCTACCTCGCCATCACGCCAAGCGTCGGCCGACATACGGCTGTTCAGGCTCAACGCCAGGGGTTGGCCGTCAGGCAGGGTCGCACGCAAATCCAAGGCCTGACGGGTGGCACCGGCCTGCAGGCCGGCACTCACATAAGTCAGGGTCAGCGGGTCGCGCTGCCAGGGGTGCAGAGTGACCAGACTGTCGAACACATCGATGCGCCCCAGCTGGCGCAGGCGCTGCAGCAAGTCGGCAGGGTCCAGCGGCGCGTCGTCCTTCTTCGGCAGGCCTTCCAGGCTCCAGGCGCCCTGCTCGTTCTCGCGAAGGATCAGTTGCAGCCCGCCCAGCTGGATGCGCGCCAGGCGCACTTCGCGGGCGGTGAGGCTGGCCCAGATGTCGGGCACCACCATGACGTCGTCCAGCCGGAGCGCCTTGGTGCCTTCGCCCAATTGCAGGTCGCGCACCCGCAGCACAGGGGCCAGTCCGCTCCAGTGCCCTTCCAGGGCACCGACATGCACGGGCAGGCCCAGCGCCTGCTCGGCCTTGCTTTCTACGTCGGCACGGTACTCGGCTACCAGCGGCACCAGTTCACGACCAAGGCTGACATACAGCGCCACCAATACGGCCAGCAGGGCACATATGCCCAACCCCCAGCGGGTCAGAGCAACAAGAACGCGGTTCAGACGTCCCATGGCCATGGCCCTCCAAGTCGTTTATCCATGATGGCCCGTCGTGCCGGTTTTGCCAGGACGACAATGCAGTGGCGTGTTTCAGAAGACCTCAGAGCAGCACCACGTCGTATTGTTCCTGCGAATACATCGACTCGACCTGGAAGCGAATGGTTCGACCGATAAAGGCTTCCAGTTCCGCCACGTTGCCTGACTCTTCATCCAGCAGGCGGTCGACCACCTTCTGGTTGGCCAGCACACGGTAGCCTTCAGCCTGATAGGCACGGGCCTCACGCAGGATCTCGCGGAATATTTCGTAACAGATGGTCTCGGGTGTTTTCAGCTTGCCGCGGCCCTGACAGGCCAGACACGGCTCGCAAAGCACCTGTTCCAGGCTTTCCCGCGTACGCTTGCGGGTCATCTGCACCAGGCCCAACTCGGTGATGCCGATGATGTTGGTCTTGGCGTGATCGCGCTCCAGCTGTTTTTCCAGGGTACGCAGTACCTGACGCTGGTGATCTTCGTCTTCCATGTCGATGAAGTCGATGATGATGATGCCGCCAATGTTGCGCAGGCGCAGTTGCCGGGCGATGGCGGTAGCGGCCTCGAGGTTGGTCTTGAAGATGGTTTCTTCGAGGTTGCGATGACCGACGAAAGCCCCGGTGTTGACGTCGATGGTGGTCATCGCTTCGGCCGGGTCGACCACCAGGTAACCGCCGGACTTCAACGGCACCTTGCGCTCCAGAGCCCGCTGGATCTCGTCTTCGACACCGTACAGGTCAAAGATTGGGCGCTCGCCGGGGTAATGTTCGAGGCGGTCGGCAATTTCCGGCATCAACTCGCCAACGAACTGCGTGGTCTTCTGGAAGGTTTCCCGCGAGTCGATGCGGATCTTCTCGATCTTCGGATTGACCAGGTCGCGCAGGGTACGCAGGGCCAGGCCAAGGTCTTCGTAAATGACCGTGGGCGCGCCGCAGGTCTTGATCTGGGTGCCGATCTGCTCCCACAGGCGGCGCAGGTAACGGATGTCCTGCAAGATCTCCTCGGCACGCGCGCCTTCGGCGGCGGTGCGCAAGATGAAGCCGCCGGCATCCTTGATGTTCTCGCTGTCCATGCAGTCGCTGACCACTTGCTTGAGGCGCTCACGCTCGGCCTCGTCCTCGATTTTCAGCGAAATACCGACATGGCTGCTGCGTGGCATGTACACCAGGTAGCGCGACGGGATCGATAGCTGGGTGGTCAGGCGCGCCCCCTTGGTGCCGATCGGGTCCTTGGTCACCTGCACCACCAGGGCCTGGCCTTCATGTACCAGTGCGGTGATGTTCTCTACCGCCGAGCCTTCGCGCTGGGAGATTTCCGAGGCATGGATAAACGCTGCGCGCTCGAGGCCGATGTCGACGAAGGCCGCCTGCATGCCTGGCAGCACACGCACCACCTTGCCCTTGTAGATATTGCCGACGATGCCACGGCGCTGGGTGCGCTCGACATGCACTTCCTGCAGCACCCCGTTTTCCACCACCGCCACACGTGACTCCATCGGGGTGATGTTGATCAGGATCTCTTCACTCATGGCAGGCTCTCGTCAAAGGTTCTTTCTAATGATGGATGGCGTATGCGCTGCTGGCTACTGCGGGTTTGTTACCTCTGGCGTATGCGCGAGCGATTGCCAGCAGGCGATGCCGAACTGGCCAAGCAAATCGGCCGTTTCACAGAGCGGCAAGCCGACCACCGCCGAATAGCTGCCGGAAAGACCGGTGACGAAGACCGCACCCAGCCCCTGGACGGCATAGCCGCCAGCCTTGTCAGCTGGCTCACCGCTGGCCCAATAGCGTTGCGCTTCATCGGTGCTGATGGCGCGAAAGCGCACTGTGCTGGTCACGCAAAAACTGTGCACACGCTGGCCATCGTCCAGGGCGACAGCGGTCAGCACCTGATGCTCGCGGCCTGACAGGTCAGCCAGCATGGCCAAGGCATCTTCACGGTTTTCCGGTTTGCCGAGAATACGACCATCGAGCACCACGGCAGTGTCTGCGCCGAGCACTACAGCCGGGCCGTCGACACGGGCCAGGCCGGCGGCGGCCTTTGCCCGGGCCAGGCGTTCGACGTAGGCAGGGGCGCTTTCGCTGGGTAGCGGAGATTCATCGATGGGGGCACTGATGACAATGAACGGCACGCCGATCTGCGTCAGCAGTTCACGACGACGGGGCGAGCCTGAAGCCAGGTATAGCGGGGTCATGCAGACATCTCCCTGTCAGTGGCGCGTTGCCGTCAGTTGATGTGCAAGCGTCGACGCAGGTCGCGCAAGGCAAAGCTGATCCATGGCCAGAGCAAGGCACTGATCACCGCCGACCAGACCAGCGCCAGGGTGGGCAGGCGGTTGCCGGTCAGTGCACTGAGCCACAGCTGGATCAACTGGGCGATACCAAAGATCACCAGAATGACCAGGCTTTGCTGCCACATGGGGAACATGCGCAGACGCTGCTGCAGGGACAGCACCAAGAAGGTGATGAGGGTAAGGACCAGCGCATTCTGCCCCAGCAGCGTGCCATACAGCACGTCCTCGGCAAGGCCCAGCACGAATGCCGTGGTCATGCCGACCTTGTTCGGCACGGCAAGGGTCCAGAACGACACCAGCAAGGCCAGCCACATGGGCCGGAACACTTCCATGAACTGCGGCATGGGGGAAACACTGAGCAGCAGGCCGATGGCGAACGTAAGCCAGATGACCCAGCCGTTATTGCGGCGTGATGCAGCCATCATTGCCTCCGGGGTTGAGCGGGTGCGGCCGGCGTGGCAGGTGCAGCAGACGGGGCTGCTGGCTGCGCGACCGGAGTGGCCGGTGCTGCCGGTGTGACCGACGCGGCAGGCGTACCAGCGGCGGGTGCGACCGGATCACGGGTAGCGGCCGGCTGGCCAGCAGGTGCAGCCCCCTTTCGGTCAGCCTCTTCCTGGGCAATGGCGGCATCGGTGGCACGCTGCTCCGGGCTACGCCGGTCACTGAACACCAGCAACATGTAGCGGCTGCGGTTGAGCGCGGCGGTGGGGATGGCACGGACGATGGCAAAGGGTTGGCCGGAATCGTGGATCACTTCGTTGACCGTGGCCACCGGGTAGCCGGCAGGAAAGCGCTGCCCCATGCCGGAACTGACCAGCAGGTCGCCTTCCTTGATGTCGGCCGTGTCGGCCACATGCCGCAACTCCAGGCGCTCCGGGTTGCCAGTGCCGCTGGCGATGGCTCGCAGACCGTTGCGGTTGACCTGCACCGGAATGCTGTGGGTGGTATCGGTCAGCAACAGCACCCGCGCGGTATAGGGCATCAACTCTACGACCTGACCCATCAGGCCGCGGGCATCGAGCACCGGTTGGCCCAGGAACACACCATCACGCTCACCCTTGTTGATCAGAATGCGGTGGGTAAACGGGTTGGGGTCGACACCGATCAGCTCGGCCACTTCAACCTTTTCGTTGACCAGCGCCGAAGAGTTGAGCAGCTCGCGCAGCCGCACGTTCTGCTCGGTCAGGGCCGCCAGCTTCTGCAGGCGCCCCTGCAGCAGCAGGGCTTCGGTCTTGAGCTTCTCGTTTTCGGCAATCAGCTCGGTGCGGCTACCGAACTGGCCGGCCACACCTTGCCAGGCACGCTGTGGCAAATCGGTGATCCAGTACGACTCCATCAGCACCAGGCCCATCTGGCTGCGCACGGGTTTGAGCACGTCGAAGCGCGCGTCGACAACCATCAACGCGACCGACATCACCACCAGAACGAGCAGGCGAACGCCCAGCGAAGGGCCCTTGGAGAAAAGCGGTTTAATGGGCCGTTCCTCGTGGACGACTCAGGAGGTCATTGGACATGGAACAACGCACCAGCCTGGTTGCGGGTTGACGGATACGGCGCCCAAACGGGCGCCAGCCCAGCGCATACAGGTAGCACTGTACGTACTACCTGTAAACCGGGCGCTCGTGAACAGCGAGCGGGATCACTCGCTGGAGAGCAGGTCCATCGCGTGCTTGTCCATCATCTCCAGGGCGCGACCGCCGCCACGGGCGACGCAGGTCAGCGGGTCCTCGGCGACGATCACCGGCAGGCCGGTTTCCTGGGCCAGCAGTTTGTCGAGGTCACGCAGCAGCGCACCACCACCGGTCAGCACCAGGCCGCGCTCGGCGATGTCCGAGGCAAGCTCCGGCGGCGATTGCTCGAGGGCGCTCTTGACCGCCTGGACGATGGTCGCCAGCGATTCCTGCAGCGCTTCGAGCACTTCGTTGGAGTTCAGGGTGAAGGCACGCGGTACACCTTCGGCCAGGTTACGACCACGCACGTCGACTTCACGTACTTCGCCACCTGGGTAGGCAGTACCGATTTCCTGCTTGATACGTTCGGCGGTGGATTCGCCGATCAAGCTGCCGTAGTTGCGGCGCACGTAGGTCACGATGGCTTCGTCGAAGCGGTCACCGCCAACGCGGACGGACTCGGCATAGACCACGCCGTTCAGCGAGATCAGGGCGATTTCAGTGGTACCGCCACCGATATCGACGACCATCGAACCGCGGGCCTCTTCAACCGGCAGGCCGGCACCGATGGCAGCGGCCATTGGCTCTTCGATCAGGAACACTTCTCGGGCACCCGCACCGAGGGCCGACTCACGGATGGCGCGGCGCTCGACCTGGGTCGACTTGCACGGCACGCAGATCAGCACGCGCGGGCTCGGCTGCAGGAAGCTGTTCTCGTGAACCTTGTTGATAAAATATTGCAACATTTTTTCGCAGACGCTGAAGTCGGCAATGACGCCGTCCTTCATCGGACGAATGGCTGCAATGTTGCCAGGCGTACGGCCCAGCATGCGTTTGGCTTCGGTACCGACGGCGACGACGCTTTTCTGGTTGCCATGGGTACGGATGGCAACAACCGAGGGCTCATTCAGGACGATACCGCGCTCACGCACGTAAATAAGGGTGTTGGCAGTACCCAGGTCGATAGAAAGATCGCTGGAAAACATGCCACGCAGTTTCTTGAACATGGGAAAGTGACCCTGGGGAAAGCGTGGGTAAAAAAGTGCGGCAAACTCTAACAATGGCAGGGATTTTGGGCAAGGAGCCAATATGTTAAATTGGCTGTTTTTCCGAGCACGCCAGCAGAATTTCGCGGCCGTTAGACCGCCAGAAAGCTGACATGTTCCTCACCGCGGACCCAAATTCCGTTCTTTGTTTCCCTTGGAGATCCTCATGGCGCTTGAACGCTGCGACGTGGAAAAGATTGCCCATCTGGCCCGCCTGGGCCTGAATGATGGCGAACTGCCACGCATTACCGACGCCCTGAACAGCATTCTCGGCCTGGTCGACCAGATGCAAGCGGTCGATACCACTGGCATCGAGCCCCTGGCCCACCCGCTGGAGGCCAGCCAGCGCCTGCGTCCTGACCAAGTCACCGAAAGCAACCAGCGCGATGCCTACCAGGCCATCGCGCCGTCGACCGAAAGCGGTCTGTACCTGGTTCCCAAAGTCATCGAGTAAGGGATAGAGCCTGCCATGCATCAATTGACCCTGGCCGAGATCGCCCGCGGACTCGCCGACAAATCGTTTTCTTCCGAAGAGCTGACCGGCGCCCTGCTGGCGCGCATCAAACAGCTCGACCCGCAGATCAACAGCTTCATCAGCATCACCGACGACCTGGCCCTGGCTCAGGCGCGTGCCGCCGATGCCCGTCGCGCCGCTGGCGAAACCGGCGCGCTGCTGGGTGCACCGATCGCCCACAAAGACCTGTTCTGCACCAACGGCGTACGCACCAGCTGCGGCTCGAAGATGCTCGACAACTTCAAGGCGCCCTATGACGCCACCGTGGTCGCCAAGCTGGCCGAAGCCGGCATGGTCACCCTGGGCAAGACCAACATGGACGAGTTCGCCATGGGTTCGGCCAACGAATCCAGCCATTACGGCGCGGTGAAGAACCCGTGGAACCTCGAGCACGTTCCGGGCGGGTCGTCCGGTGGTTCGGCCGCTGCTGTGGCCGCGCGCCTGCTGCCCGCCACCACGGGCACCGACACCGGCGGCTCGATCCGCCAGCCAGCGGCACTGACCAACCTCACCGGCCTCAAGCCGACGTACGGTCGTGTGTCGCGCTGGGGCATGATCGCCTACGCCTCCAGCCTCGACCAGGGCGGCCCACTGGCCCGCACCGCCGAGGACTGCGCGCTGCTGCTGCAAGGTATGGCCGGTTTCGACGCCAAGGACTCCACCAGCATCGAAGAACCGGTGCCGGACTACAGCGCCAGCCTGAACGCTTCGCTGCAGGGCCTGCGCATCGGTCTGCCGAAAGAGTACTTCGGTGCCGGTCTAGACCCACGCATCGCCGACCTGGTCCAGGCCAGCGTCAAAGAGCTGGAAAAGCTCGGCGCAGTGGTCAAGGAAATCAGCCTGCCGAACATGCAGCATGCCATTCCGGCCTACTACGTGATCGCCCCGGCTGAAGCCTCTTCCAACCTGTCGCGTTTCGACGGCGTACGCTTCGGCTACCGCTGTGAAGAGCCGAAAGACCTCACCGACCTGTACAAGCGCTCACGCGGCGAAGGGTTCGGCGTTGAAGTACAGCGCCGCATCATGGTCGGTACCTACGCCCTGTCGGCCGGCTACTACGACGCCTATTACGTGAAGGCGCAGCAAATCCGCCGCCTGATCAAGAACGACTTCATGGCCGCCTTCAACGATGTCGACCTGATTCTCGGCCCGACCACGCCAAACCCGGCCTGGAAGCTTGGCGCCAAGAGCAGCGACCCGGTTGCCGCCTATCTCGAAGACGTCTACACCATCACCGCCAACCTGGCGGGCCTGCCTGGCCTGTCGATGCCTGCGGGCTTCGTCGACGGCCTGCCGGTCGGCGTGCAACTGCTGGCGCCCTACTTCCAGGAAGGCCGCCTGCTCAACGTCGCGCACCGCTACCAACAGGTGACCGACTGGCATACCCGCGCCCCCAACGGCTTCTGAGGAATTCACACATGCAATGGGAAGTTGTGATCGGGCTGGAAATCCACACTCAGCTCGCCACCCAGTCGAAGATCTTCTCCGGCAGCGCTACCACCTTTGGCTCCGAGCCGAATACTCAGGCCAGCCTGGTTGACCTGGGCATGCCCGGCGTACTGCCGGTGCTGAACGAGGAGGCCGTGCGCATGGCGTGCATGTTCGGCCTGGCCATCGATGCCGAGATCGGCAAGCGCAACGTGTTCGCACGCAAGAACTACTTCTACCCCGACCTGCCCAAGGGCTACCAGATCAGCCAGATGGACCTGCCGATCGTCGGCAAGGGCCACCTGGACATCGCGCTGGAAGACGGCACCATCAAGCGCATCGGCGTAACCCGCGCGCACCTGGAAGAAGACGCCGGCAAGAGCCTGCACGAAGACTTCAGCGGCTCCACCGGTATCGACCTGAACCGTGCCGGCACCCCGCTGCTGGAAATCGTCTCCGAGCCTGACATGCGCAGCGCCAAGGAAGCCGTGGCTTACGTCAAGGCAATCCACGCGCTGGTGCGCTACCTGGGCATCTGCGACGGCAACATGGCCGAAGGTTCGCTGCGCTGCGACTGCAACGTATCGATCCGCCCGAAAGGCCAGACCGAGTTCGGCACTCGCTGCGAAATCAAGAACGTCAACTCGTTCCGTTTCATCGAGCGCGCGATCAACAGCGAAATCCAGCGCCAGATCGACCTGATCGAAGACGGTGGCAAAGTCGTGCAGGAAACACGCCTGTACGACCCGAACAAGGACGAAACCCGCTCCATGCGCAGCAAAGAGGAAGCTAACGACTACCGTTACTTCCCCGACCCCGACCTGCTGCCGGTGGTCATCGAGGACAGCTTCCTCGAAACCATTCGCGCCGGCCTGCCGGAGCTGCCGCCACAGAAGGTCGAGCGCTTCCAGACTCAGTACGGTCTGTCGGCCTACGACGCCAACGTGTTGGCTTCCAGCCGCGAACAGGCTGACTACTTCGAAGAAGTGGTGAAGATCGGCGGTGATGCCAAGCTGGCGGCCAACTGGGTCATGGTCGAACTGGGTAGCCTGCTGAACAAGCTGGGTGTCGAAATCGATCAGGCGCCGGTCAGCGCTGCGCAACTGGGCGGCATGCTGCTGCGCATTCGTGACAACACCATCAGCGGCAAGATTGCCAAGACCGTGTTCGAGGCCATGGCCGCCGGTGAAGGCGATGCCGACAGCATCATCGAGAGCAAAGGCCTGAAACAGGTTACCGACACGGGTGCGATCGACAAGATGCTCGACGAAATGCTGGCAGCCAATGCCGAGCAGGTCGAACAATATCGCGCAGCCGATGAGGCCAAGCGCGGCAAGATGTTCGGCTTCTTCGTCGGTCAGGCCATGAAAGCCTCCAAAGGCAAGGCCAACCCGGGGCAGGTGAACCAATTGCTCAAGGCCAAGCTCGAAGGGTGATGGTTTTACCCCTGTAATGCTGCGAGGGCTTCGCCCTCGTTCGCGGCTGAAGCCGCTCCTACACAAGCCAGCGTTTTCCCTGTAGGAGCGGGTTTACCCGCGAATGGTCGCACCGGAGAGCACCTGACTTGCTAAAACGTTCCCTCGGCACCCTCGCCCTGTTTTCTTTCCTGGCCGGCTGCGCCAGCCATGACATCGACCCGCGCGGCTACGACCAGACGGGCACCGCTTCCTACTACGGCTCGCGCCACCATGGCAAACGCACCGCCAGTGGCGAACCGTTCAACCAGCACGGCCTCACCGCCGCGCACCGCAGCCTGCCCTTCGGCACACGTGTACGGGTGACCAACATGGCCAACCAGCGCAGTGTGGTGGTACGCATCAACGACCGTGGCCCGCACACCCGCGGCCGCCTGATCGACCTGTCTCGCGCAGCAGCAGAAAAAATCGGTATGCTCCGTAGCGGAACAGCGCGCGTGCGCGTACAAGGGCTTAGCGACTGACGCGACAGGAGTCCGACCATTTTCGACCTGGCCACCCTCCCCACTTTTAGCCTGCTGCAAATGGGCGTTGCCCTGTTGTTGCTGATCGGTGGCGCCGAGCTATTGGTGCGCTCCGCCTTGCGCCTGGCGCAACGCCTGCACGTTCGCCCGCTGATCATAGGCCTGAGCCTGGTGGCCTTCGGCAGTACCGCGCCACAACTGACCGTAAGCCTGCAGGCCGCCTACCAGGGCGCGCCGGATGTGGCAGTAGGCAGCGTGATCGGCAGCAACATCTTCAACGTGCTGGTCATTCTCGGCCTGGCCGCGCTGATCATCCCGCTACGGGTGTCTCGTCAGCTGGTGCGCCTGGATCTTCCCTTGATGATCGTCGCCAGCGGGCTGGTGTATGCACTGTCCGCCAATGCCCACCTGGGTAGGGTTGAAGGGGCACTGCTATTGCTGGGGCTGGCCGGTTACCTGGCAATGCTCTGGCATCAGTCGCGCCATTACGCACGCACCTACCCGGCCCCGGACGCCGCCAGGTCCGGGGCCGGGCGCTTCTGGGCAGGTACGCTGCTGCAGATACTGGTCGGCCTTGGCCTGCTGAGCCTGGCGGGCCACTTGCTACTGGAAGCTGCCATCGAGATGGCCACCGACCTGGGCCTGTCCGAGCGTATTATCGGCCTGACGGTCGTCGCCATCTGCACCTCCATGCCGGAACTGGCCGCTGCGCTGATCGCCGCCTTGCGTGGCGAACGGGAGATCGCCGTGGGCACGGTGATCGGCAGCAACCTGTTCAACCTGCTGGCCGTACTGGGCCTGACCGCACTGATCACCCCGGAACCCCTGTCGATCTCGCCTAACGCGCTGTCTTTCGATCTGCCTGTAATGCTCGGCGTTGCTGTCCTGAGCCTGCCAGTGTTCTATTCCGGTTACCGCATCACTCGCGCCGAAGGCCTGGTGTTTCTTTGCCTGTACCTGGCCTACGGCCTTCATGTGGCGGCTTTTACCATGGGTATGCCGCTGGCTGGCCGCCTGGAGCGATTGATGCTGTTCTATGTACTGCCGGTGCTCGCTGCGGTGTTGCTGTACACCACTGTGCGTGCCTGGCGGAGGCAGCATTGAGGGGCATGGAAGGGGCACGCGTCAGGGCCGCCAGACGCATGCCTTTAGGCTTTCATCGCCTGTGAGATCGAGCGCCGCGCGGGCGGCGCTCAATCTCACAGGCGCCGAAAACCTAACGGCATGCCCCTTACGAACAAACCCGATCAGCCCTTGGCCTGGCGAGCCTTCTTCAGCTTGAAGGCCACCCACAGCACAGCGATCCATGCCGGGATCAGCATTACCGAGATGCGAATCGGCGGCGTCAGGTACATCACCACCAGGATCAGCACGATGAACGCCAGGCACAGGTAGTTGGTCAGTGGGTGCCCCAGGCTTTTGTAGAAGGGGGTGATCCCGGCGGCCAGCTTGGCCTTGCGGAATTTGAGGTGGGTAATGCTGATGCTCGCCCAGTTGATCACCAACGCGGACACTGCCAACGCCATCAGCAAGCCAAAGGCCCCGCCCGGCATCAGGTAATTGATCAGCACGCACAGGCCGGTCGCAAAGGCCGACACGGCCAGCGCAGTCAGCGGTACGCCGCTACGGCTCACCTTCAGCAACTGACGCGGCGCATCGCCCTGGCTGGCCAGGCCGAACAGCATACGGCTATTGGCGTACACACAGCTGTTGTACACCGAGAGCGCAGCCGTCAGCACCACGATATTGAGGATGGTCGCCACCAGGTCGCTGTCCAGTTCGTGGAAGATCATCACGAACGGGCTGCCGCCCTGCACCACCTTCTGCCACGGGTACAGCGACAACAGCACTGCCAAGGCACCGATGTAGAAAATCAGGATGCGGTACACCACCTGGTTGGTGGCCTTGGGGATGCTCTCGCGCGGGTTGTCAGCCTCGGCAGCCGTGATGCCGACCAACTCCAGGCCACCGAACGAGAACATGATCACCGCCAGGGCCATTACCAGACCCGTGACGCCGTTAGGGAAGAAGCCGCCGTACTGCCACAGGTTGGCCACGCTGGCATCCGGGCCACCATGACCGCTGCCCAGCAACCAGGCACCAAAGCCGATCATGCTGACGATGGCTACTACCTTGACCAGGGCGAACCAGAACTCCATCTCGCCATAGACCTTTACCTGGGTCAGGTTGATCAGGTTGATCACCACGAAGAAGATCGCCGCCGTGGCCCAGGTGGGGAAGTCCGGCCACCAGTACTGCACGTAGATACCGACTGCCGTCAGCTCGGCCATGCCGACCAGCACGTACACCACCCAGTAATTCCAGCCTGAGACAAAGCCGGCGAACTCGCTCCAGTATTGGTGGGCGAAGTGGCTGAAGCTGCCGGCAACCGGCTCTTCCACCACCATTTCGCCCAGCTGGCGCATGATCAGGAAGGCCATCAGGCCGGCGATGGCGTAGCCCAGCAACACGGAGGGGCCGGCCAACTGGATGGTCTGGGCAATGCCCAGGAACAACCCGGTACCGATGGCCCCGCCCAGCGCGATCAGCTGGATATGGCGATTCTTCAGCCCGCGCTGTAACCGCTCGGGCGTGCTCTGGTCTTGCATGAAGTGTCCTTTAGCTCAGTGAGGCAGTGTTGTTGCTGTTATTTGCAGTCAAGGATCTAGATCCATCCGCCCCACTGCAAGATGAAAATACCAATGTTGGTGGTGATCGCCGCCATTAGCGTGGTAATCACGATGATCGACGCGGCCAGTTCATGATTGCCGTTGGCCGCCCGCGCCATCACGTAGCTGGCCGCAGCGGTCGGGCTGCCTATGTACAGGAACAGGATGCCCAGCTCCGCCCCGCGAAACCCGCACAACCAGGCCCCAAGGGTGCCGAGCAGCGGCAGCCAGAGCATTTTCACGAGGCTGGCATCGATGGCCAGCCGGCCACAGTTACGCAGCGCTGCCAGCGACAGCGTGCCACCAATACAGATCAGCGCCAGCGGCAGGGTCATCTGTGCCAGGTAGTCGCCTGAGGTCAGCAGCCAGTTGGGCAATGGCACCTGGCCGTAAGCCATCGGCGCGGCCACCAGCACGCTGATGATCAGCGGGTTGCTGAAAATGCTCTTGCAGATGCTCCACGGGTCGGACTTGAGGTCCGGGCTGTACACCGCCAGAACCACCGCTGACAGCGAGTTGTACATGAGGATGACCAGACCTGCGAGTACCGCCCCCAGGGAAATGCCATAGTCACCGTACAGGCTGGCGGCCAGGGCCAGGCCAATCACACCGTTGTTGCCGCGGAAGGCGCCCTGGGTATAGATGCCTCGGTCGGCCATCGGGCTGCGCCAGATGGCCATGCCCCAGGCAATGGCGAAACCGACCAAGGTGGCGACGATGAAATACAGGATGACACCGGGCTTGACCGCTGCGGCCAGGTCGGCGTGGTAGATGCCGAGGAAGAGCAGCGCCGGCATGCAGACGTTGAATACCAGTTGCGAGGCGACGCGGTTGAAGTTGTCGTCGATCAAGTGAATGCGTTTGAGCAGGACGCCCATGAACAGCATGGCGAAAACCGGTGCCGTGATGTTCAGGGTCTGGATAAGAAGGGCGAGCATGCGCAAGCGATCCTGGAGGGGTTGCCGTCAGGCGGCCAATGATACGTCAACGGCTGGGATTTGCGGGGATCAAGCGCGATAAAAGGACATGTCTTTCAGGTTTTCTGCTGCCAGTACCGGCCGCTTTGCACCTAACCCCGCCCCCACAGGTACCACGCCGCGGCTCATCGGTTCACACAAACCTGTCAGCCATTCATGACAATCCCGCAGCAACCCACGCCTTGTTCAGCCGCTTCTCCCGTGCCGACACCGCCAGCGCCATCACCCCTTGGTCACGCTGCCAGATGTGCGCCCAATGCCCCGGCCCTGTCGCCAACGCCGCATCGATCTCCCCCCGCAACGCCTGGAACTGTGCAAACAACCCGCCCAGCAACAAGTGACAACCCGTGCTATCGGCACACTGCCGGCTACCCTCGGCGCAGCCGGCCAACAGCCCAAGCAACTGCAGGCGAAGCCCCTGCGGCCAGGCGCACTCCTGCCCAACGCCATACAACCAAGCGGTCAGCGCCGTGAGCACATACAAATCCTCCAGCGAACGGAACGGCTTCACGTAGGCATCCCAGCCGTCACCGGCCAGCAACTCGCACGATGCCTGCTCCAGCAGCAGTCGGCCGTGCCCGACTTCCGGCATCAGCGGCAGGGTCGGCAATGGCTCCAGTGTCACCCCAGGCTCCCCGGGGTAAACCACCGCCAGGCTCAATTGCGGCGCCGCGCCAGTTGCTTCGCTACGCGCTGCCACCAGCAACCACTCCGCCTCCAGGCCTGCGGTAACGAAGTCTTTGCAGCCCGACAGCCGCAGAGCGTCCAGCCGTGTGTGCATGTCTGCCGGCCGCACGCTGCGCCGCTCGGTGGCACACAAGGCGCCAAGGCTGTGCGGCGCACTGGGCCACAGCACGCGAAGGGCAGCCTGGTAACCCACCAGGAAGGCCAGGCCCGGGGTGGCCATTGCACGCCCACCCAGTACCGCCAATTCGAACGGGGCAACCGGGCCGAGGCGCTCAAGCAGCGCGGCGTAGGTTTCGCCCAGGGTGCCTGTCGGCGCGAGGCGAAGCGGATCGTTGAGTCGTTGCAACCAGGCCATGGAACAGCTCCTTGCTGGAGGGCTTTCAGTTAAGGCTCAGGGTGTGTCACGCAAGCATCACCAAACATTCACAGGGGTGACACTGGGTCTACCTAGGCTGACTTTGCACAACAAAGCCGACCGGCCGCAACCCTTCTTGGCTGGCTTATGGAGACTCGTAATGACTCGGATCGCTACCGCTGGCGACTACAGCACTGAACGCCGTCTGCAAGCCGAACGCCTGGTTGGCGCCGCGGCGCTGCAAGAAGCCCAGGCTCTGCGCTATACCGTATTCAGCGCAGAATTCAAGGCCAGGCTCAAAGGTGCCGAGCAGGGCCTGGACATGGACGACTACGACGTGCACTGCCGCCACATTGGTGTACGCGATCTGAGCACCGGCGAACTGGTTGCCACCACCCGCCTGCTCGATCACCAGGCCGCCAGCAGCCTGGGCCGTTTCTACAGCGAAGAAGAATTCAGCCTGCACGGCCTGTTGCAGCTGCAAGGCCCAATCCTCGAACTGGGCCGTACCTGCGTCGCCCCTGACTACCGCAACGGCGGTACCATCGCCGTGCTCTGGGGCGAACTGGCCGAGGTGCTCAACGAAGGTCGCTACAGCTATCTGATGGGCTGCGCCAGTATCCCCATGCAGGACGGCGGCGTGCAGGCCCATGCAGTGATGCAGCGCCTGCGTGAACGTTACCTGTGCACCGAACACTTGCGTGCCGAGCCGAAGAACCCGCTGCCGAAACTGGCCCTGCCCAATAACGTCATTGCCGAAATGCCCCCGCTGCTCAAGGCCTATATGCGCCTGGGCGCGAAGATTTGCGGCGAGCCATGCTGGGACGAGGATTTCCAGGTGGCAGACGTGTTCATCCTGCTCAAACGCGACGAGCTGTGCCCACGCTACGCCCGCCACTTCAAGGCGGCGGTCTGATGCCGAAGTTGCGGGTACTGGCCCGCCTCATCCGACTGCTGCTGGTGCTGGCGCAAGGCATGCTGATGGCCAGCATTATCGCCTTGGGCGAACGCTTGGGCTTCAAGGCGCCGATCGAACGGCGCCAGCGCTGGACCTGCCTGTTCATGAAGCGCCTGGTCGCCGCCCTGCCCTTCGACGTGAAGGTAGTTGGCGAACTTCCACAGCGACCGATGCTATGGGTCAGCAACCATGTTTCCTGGACCGACATCCCCCTGCTTGGCATGCTCACGCCGCTGTCTTTCCTGTCCAAGGCCGAAGTGCGCCACTGGCCGGTGGCCGGCTGGCTGGCGGAAAAGGCCGGCACGCTGTTCATTCGCCGTGGTGGTGGCGACAGTCAGCGCCTGCGCGAACAGATCGCCGGGCAACTGGGGCTGGCCCGCCCGCTGCTGATATTCCCCGAAGGCACCACTACCAGCGGCCGCACGTTGCGCACCTTTCATGGCCGCCTGCTGGCAGGTGCCATCGACCGTGGCGTGGCAGTGCAGCCAGTCGCTATCCAGTACCTGCGTGATGGCCAGATCGACCCGGTAGCGCCGTTCATTGGTGAGGACGACCTGGTGTCGCACCTGATGCGCCTGTTCGCCCTGCCGCGGGGCGAGGTGTGCATCCACCTCCTGCAGCCAATAGGTAGCGTGGGCAAGGAACGTGCGGTGCTGGCATTGCAGGCACAGCAGGCGATTCACCTGGCGCTGTTTGGGGTTGAGGACGTAGAGATGGCGCCACGTCGACAGGCGCGGGCTGCCTGAATGCGTGTACTGCCTGTTCTGGCCCTTTCGCGGGTGAACCCGCTCCTACACCGAGCGCATTGCCCGTAGGAGCGGGTTTACCCGCGAAGGGGCCAGTATCACCCACACACCTCTAACTGTCAGACATCCGCCCTACCGCCGCAAACGCCTGCAGCTGCGGGTAGAACTCGCGAAAATCCGCCAGCAGCGGCTCATACAGTCGCTCCAGTTCCACCATCACCCCGGCCATCCCCTCAGGCCGTGACAAGCGCCGGGCAATGCCGTTGAACACCTGCTCCAGCGTGTCGAAATCGCCATACGCCCCTAGCCAGTCATCCGCTGCCATGAACGGCGCAATCCGCGCCAGCCGCCCAGGCAGCTCGGGCTCTGCCAGCAATACCCGATAAAACGCGCCAGTGAACTGCTCCAGCGGCTGATCGGCGTAGTTGCCCCAGTGCCGTGCCAGGCAATGGTCGAAAAACACATCCAGGACGATGCCGGCAAAGCGCCGCCGCTCGCGCGGAAAACGTGCCAGAGCCGCCAGCACCAACGGATGCTGGTCAGTGTAACTGTCGATATGCCGGTGCAGCCGGATGGCCGCCTCCAGCGCAGGCGGAAAGCGCCCTTCCAAGGAGCCTTTGACAAAGTCGCCATACAGGCTGCCAAGCAGTTGTTGCGGCGCCGGGCCGCCCAGGTGCAAGTGTGCGAGGTAGTTCATGAGCGCAGTCTAGCATCGCCACCCAGCATATCGTTATAACGCGATATATCGATTCGTGCTCAGCTCAGAACGCCTTCGTATTTGTATATCGGAATTCAGCGAATTATATTTCGGCCTATCGCGATATACCGCTACAACGAGCCTCAAACCATGCCACTCGATCTCGACGAAATCATAAAAGCACTGGCCCACCCGGTCAGGCGAGAAATTCTCAGCTGGCTGAAAGACCCGGCAACCCAGTTTCCGGACCAGTACCACAGCACCGAAAACGGTGTGTGTGCGGGGCAAATCGACCAACGCTGCGGCCTGTCGCAGTCGACCGTCTCTGCCCACCTGGCCACGTTGCAGCGCGCCGGGCTGATCAGCAGCCAGAAGATTGGCCAATGGCACTTCTTCAAACGCGACGAAGCCACCATCCAGGCGTTCCTCGAACAACTGCGCCAAGCACTTTGACAAGGCAGGTAACCACAATGACCACGCTTTTCGATCCGATCAAACTGGGCGACCTGCAACTGCCCAACCGTATCATCATGGCCCCGCTCACCCGCTGCCGTGCCGATGAAGGCCGTGTGCCCAATGCGCTGATGGCCGAATACTACGTACAACGTGCCAGCGCCGGGCTGATCCTCAGCGAGGCCACTTCGGTCAGCCCGATGGGCGTCGGCTACCCAGATACCCCCGGCATCTGGAACGATGAACAGGTACGTGGCTGGAACAATGTGACAAAGGCCGTACATGCCGCGGGCGGTCGCATCTTCCTGCAGCTGTGGCACGTGGGTCGTATCTCCCACCCCAGCTATCTGAATGGCGAACTGCCTGTGGCCCCCAGCGCGATCCAGCCCAAGGGCCATGTGAGCCTGGTGCGCCCGCTGAGTGACTACCCTACCCCGCGGGCGCTGGAAACCGAAGAAATCAACGACATCGTCGAGGCCTACCGCAGTGGTGCCGAAAATGCCAAGGCTGCCGGTTTCGATGGTGTGGAGATCCATGGCGCCAACGGTTACCTGCTCGACCAATTCCTGCAAAGCAGCACCAACCAGCGCACCGACCGTTACGGTGGCTCGCTGGAAAACCGCGCGCGCCTGCTGCTGGAGGTGACCGATGCGGCCATTGAAGTGTGGGGCGCGCAGCGCGTAGGTGTGCACCTGGCACCGCGAGCCGACGCCCATGACATGGGCGACGCCGACCGCGCCGAGACCTTCACCTATGTGGCCCGAGCGCTGGGCAAGCGCGGCATCGCCTTCATCTGCTCGCGGGAGCGGGAAGCCGACGACAGCATCGGGCCGCTGATCAAAGAGGCATTCGGTGGCCCGTACATCGTCAACGAGCGGTTCGACAAGGCCAGTGCCAATGCGGCCCTGGCCAGTGGCAAAGCGGATGCCGTGGCGTTTGGTGTGCCATTCATCGCCAACCCCGACCTGCCGGCACGGCTGGCAGCGGATGCGCCGTTGAACGAGGCACATCCCGAAACCTTCTATGGCAAGGGGCCGGTGGGGTACATCGATTACCCGCGGTTGTAATCAAGATTGCCGGGGCGCAGCTCAATCGGCGTACACCGTACATAGTGGGAGCGGCCTTGTGTCGCGATAGGAGGGCAACGCCCTCCCCTGCGGCGTCACGGCCGAGCGTTGATCTGTTGCTGCAGGTTCTGAATCTGGCTCTGCAGCGTATTCAGGTTACGCGTCATCTGCGCACGGAAGGCATCGAACTCCTGCACCGAAGCACCACTGGATGACGCCGCGGCCGGGCGGTTGTCGACCTGGCTCTTCAACACCAGCATGTCCTGCTGCAGGCTCTGAATCTCAGCGCTTGGGTTGCCCTGTTTCTTCAAGGCCGCCACCTCGCTACCCAAACTCTTGAGCTGGCCGTCCAGCTGGCCGCCATCCACCTGTGAGGCTTTCAGCGCGGCAACCTGCTCGCTCAGGCTCTTGAACTGGGCATCCAGCTTGCCACCATCGACCTGGCCCGAACGCAGCGCCGCCAACTCGCCATTCACCAGCTTCAGTTGCGCCTGCAACTGGCTTTGCAGCTCGGTCACAGCCTTCTGCTGTTCTCGGGTATCGGCCAGCACCTGCTCCAGACGCTTGCCCAGGTCGCCGGTCTGCCCGGCAACACCCTGCTGCAACTGGCGCAGCTGTAGCTTCAATGCCTCACTGCTGGTAGTGGCGCCAGACTCACTGGCCGCCACCTTGCCACTGATCGCCTGAAGGCGGCCAGCCGCCTCTTCACTGATGCGGGCAAAGCTTTCCTGGGTCGCCACCAGTTGCTGCTCCATTAGCGAGATCTGCTGAAAGCTCCACCAACCCAGGCCCGCCAACGCGATGAACGCGGCACCGATCAACGCCCACAACGGCGCCGTGCTAGCCCCGCGGGCGGCTTTCTGGCGGCTGCGCATCACATGCGCCGGCATCAGTTCGTCATCATCAACGGTGCCCGCCCGCAAGGCAGGCACGTCATCAAAGTCATCGTGAGCATGGTTACGCATGGATACATTCAACCGCGGTAGTCACAAAGAGGCACGAGTATAAACCGCCAGCGCGGCGCATTGATGACCATTGTCAGCCGGGCGGCAAATGCTTCCACCAGCCGCAGAATTCATCCAGCGCCGTCCACAGGCTGACCTTGGGTTGGTAGTCCAGGTACTGCCGGGCACGGCTGATATCCAGGGTGAAATCACGGCTCATCACCTGCATCCCCAGGCGCGACAAGGTCGGTTGCGGGCGCCCTGGCCATAACATGCAGGCCGCCTCGTTGAGCGCGGCCAGGCTATAGGCAAGACCATAGGAACGGTAGCGGGTCACCTGGGGAAGCTGCATCTGGCGCATCACGTAGTTGACCACGTCCCACAGCGGCAGTGGCTGGCCGTTGCTTATGTTGTAGGCCTGGCCCAGCGCCCGGTCATCAGCGAACAATGCACTTAGCAGCGCCTCGTTAAGGTTGTGCACACTGGTGAAATCGACCTTGTTCAGGCCGTTGCCGATAATCGCCACACGCCCTTTGCGCTGCATCTGCATCAGCCGCGGGAAGATACTGGCATCGCCCGCACCGGTAACGAAGCGCGGACGCAGCGCCAGCACTTCCAGGCCGAACTCCTGGGCACCGAACACTTTCTGCTCGGCCAGGTACTTGGTTTGCCCATAGTGATCGTGGAAGCGACGCGGTACCTGGTCTTCACGGACGTCCAGACGCGAACGGCCATTGAAGTAAATCGACGGCGAAGACAGATGCACCAGGCGCCGTACGTGCTCTTTCAGGCAGCCCTCGACCACGTTCTCGGTCACCACCACGTTGCCTTGGTAGAAATCCTGATAGCGCCCCCAGTTACCGACCGCGCCAGCGCAATGCACCACGGCTTCGACACCCTGGCACAAACGCCGGGCCAGCTCGGCGTCACCCAGATCACCCGGGATGAACTGTGCGCCACGCTTGACCAGATGCTCGACCCCTTCGGCACGGCGGCCGCTGACGCGCACGTCCAGGCCTTGCTCCAGGGCGAAACGCGCAAAACGCCCGCCAATGAAGCCACTCGCGCCGGTGACCAGAATTCGCATGTAACACTCCGTCTTGCCAGATTTCAGATGCAACTGACGCCAGCCACGGCTACAAGGGCACCAGCCAATGCTGTGCGGTGTGCCGCAGGTGGTCGGTCAGTTGCGCGAGCAATTGCCCGCCATTGCGCCAATGATGCCAGTACAGCGGCACATCGATAGGGGTATCGCGGCAGATTTCCACCAATTGCCCACTGGCCAGTTGCTCCCGGGCCTGCAGTTCGGGCACCAGGCCCCATCCCAACCCGGCCTCGGTCATGCGCAGGAAGCCTTCGGACGAAGGGCACAGGTGGTGCAGGAAACCACCCTCTATGCCCAGCGATGCCAGGTAGCGATGCTGCAGGAAATCGTCCGGGCCGTACACGATCGCTGGCGTACGGGCCAGGCGACTGGCGACAAAACCTTGGGGGAAGTGCCGCGCCATGAACACGGGACTGGCCAATGCCCGGTAGCGCATGGCCCCCAGTGGCAAACTGCGTGCGCCGGCTACCGGCCGCTCGCTCCCACACAGGCAGGCCGCCACTTCGCCGGCACGCATGCGTTTCAGGCCCACTTCCTGGTCCTCAACCACCAGGTCGGTCAGCACGTTCTGTTGTGCGCAGAAGTTGCCCACCGCGCCGGCCCACCAGGTGGCCAGGCTATCGGCGTTGAGGGCGATACGCAGGCGCTCCGGCATGCCCTCTTCATCCAGCGCCGGTACCTGGCGCTGCAGGTCGCGTTCAAGCAGGCGCACCTGCTGCACATGGTTGAGTAGCTGCCGGCCGACTTCGGTCGTGCCGGGCGGCGAGGCACGTACCAACACGGGCTGACCGACCCGCGCCTCAAGCAACTTGATGCGCTGGGAAATGGCCGATTGCGACAAGCCCAGCACCTGCGCCGCACGCTCGAAACCGCCTTGTTCGATCACGGCCGCGAGGGCAGCCAGCAGTTTGTAGTCGAACATCGATTTTCCTAATGGGTGATCAGCTTTATTTGTTTTTCTTATACAGCGCCGAACATCACAATGGCCAGCATCTTCCGTGACCCTTTTTGGAGAGCCCTGCCATGTGGCAAAGCTATCTCAATGGCATGCTAGTGGCCTTCGGCCTGATCATGGCCATCGGCGCCCAGAACGCCTTCGTCCTCGCCCAGAGCCTGCGCCGTGAGCATCACCTGCCGGTGGCAGCGCTGTGCATCGTCTGTGACGCCATCCTCGTGGCCGCCGGGGTATTCGGCCTGGCCACCGTGCTGGCACACAACCCGACCTTGCTGGCAATCGCCCGCTGGGGCGGCGCAGTGTTCCTGATCTGGTACGGCGCCAAGGCGCTGCGCAGTGCCTGCTCCAAGCAGAGCCTGCAGCACCAGCAAGGCCAGGGCGTTCGCTCACGTCGCGCCGTACTGCTCAGCGCCCTGGCGGTGACCCTGCTGAACCCGCACGTGTACCTCGATACGGTGTTGCTGATCGGCTCGCTGGGCGCCCAACAGTCCGCCCCTGGCGCCTACGTGGCCGGTGCGGCCAGCGCTTCGCTGCTGTGGTTCTCGACCCTGGCCATTGGCGCGGCGTGGCTGGCACCGTGGCTGGCGCGGCCTGCGACCTGGCGCATGCTCGACCTGATGGTGGCGGTGATGATGTTCGCGGTGGCGGCACAATTGATCTTCAACTGACCTCGGGGCTTGGTGCAGCATATTCATCGCCTGCCAGATCGAGCGACGCTCGCCCTCACTGGCAACACCAACGCAACGGCGAGCCACTGGTCGGCACAGCCCAACCCCTCCGGAACCTCTATTCCCTATGTTTGTTGCGTGGTTATGCGCCGGGCCCGGTGCTATGATCCAGCCCTTGCGTCGCAAAGAGTACAGACTCGCCGACGCTTATCGGGCCGCCCGTGATCGGCCTTGCGCAAACCGCAAACAGACCTGAATCAGGAGATCCACCATGGCTTTTGAATTGCCGCCGCTGCCGTACGCCCATGATGCCCTGCAGCCGCACATCTCCAAGGAAACCCTGGAGTATCACCACGACAAGCACCACAACACCTATGTCGTGAACCTGAACAACCTGGTCCCAGGCACCGAATTCGAAGGCAAGACCCTGGAAGAGATCGTCAAGAGCTCTTCGGGCGGCATCTTCAACAACGCCGCTCAAGTCTGGAACCACACCTTCTACTGGAACTGCCTGTCGCCAAACGGCGGCGGCCAGCCTACCGGTGCACTGGCTGACGCCATCAACGCCGCTTTCGGTTCCTTCGACAAGTTCAAGGAAGAGTTCACCAAGACTTCGGTTGGCACCTTCGGTTCCGGCTGGGGCTGGCTGGTGAAGAAAGCTGACGGTTCCCTGGCCCTGGCCAGCACCATCGGCGCCGGCTGCCCACTGACCAGCGGCGACACCCCGCTGCTGACCTGCGACGTCTGGGAACACGCCTACTACATCGACTACCGCAACCTGCGTCCGAAGTACGTCGAGGCGTTCTGGAACCTGGTCAACTGGGCCTTCGTTGCCGAGCAGTTCGAAGGCAAGACCTTCAAGGCCTGAGTCATTCGGCCTTGAACGAGAAACCCGGCCATGTGCCGGGTTTTTTTGTGCCTGTGTTGCCGCAAACAGGCTGGCACGGTTTTGCTTGCTCAGCCCGCATAGCGCGCTAACATCAAACCTCTGGAAGATTGATACAGCGCATTCAAGTTGCGGGGTCAGGCAACCGATACACTGCTCATGATCGGCCGGTAGTGTATCGTCATCGTTGATGGCAAAATGATGCCATGCGCATGGATTAAGGAAACCCCATTGAAGCTGGAATTGCGGAACAGCTTGTCGGTCAAGTTGCTCAGGGTCGTGCTGCTGTCGGCGTTGGCGGTTGGCGTCGTGCTCAGCTGTGCGCAAATCGTCTATGACACCTACAAGACCCGCCAGGCCGTGGACAACGATGCCCAGCGCATCCTCGACATGTTCCGCGATCCCTCGACCCAGGCGGTTTACAGCCTCGACCGTGAAATGGGCATGCAGGTCATGGAAGGCCTGTTCCAGGACGAATCAGTGCGCATGGCCTCCATTGGCCACCCCAACGAAACCATGCTGGCAGAAAAGTCCCGCCCGCTGCAGGACATGTCCATGCGCTGGCTCACCGACCTCATCCTCGGCCAGGAGCGCACCTACACCACACAACTGGTCGGCCGTGGCCCTTACAGCGAATACTACGGCGACCTCAGCATTACCCTCGATACCTCCTCCTACGGCAAAGATTTCCTGATCAACGCGGTGATCATCTTCATATCCGGCGTGCTGCGGGCCATGGCCATGGGCCTGGTGCTTTACCTGGTCTACCACTGGCTGCTGACCAAACCGCTGTCGAAGATCATCGAGCACCTCACCCAGATCAACCCTGACCGCCCCAGCCAGCACCAGATACCGCTGCTCAAGGGCCACGAGAAAAACGAACTGGGCCTGTGGGTGAACACCGCCAACCAGTTGCTGGCCTCGATCGAGCGCAACACCCATCTGCGCCATGAGGCGGAAAACAGCCTGCAGCGCATGGCCCAGTACGACTTCCTCACCGGCCTGCCCAACCGCCAGCAACTGCAGCAGCAACTGGACAAGATCCTCGTCGACGGCGGCCGTCTGCAGCACCGTGTGGCAGTGCTGTGCGTTGGCCTGGACGACTTCAAGGGTATCAACGAACAGTTCAGCTACCAGGTCGGTGACCAGTTGCTGCTGGCCCTGGCCGATCGACTACGCGCCCACAGCGGCCGCCTGGGCGCTCTGGCGCGGCTGGGCGGCGACCAGTTCGCCCTGGTACAGGCCAATATCGAGCAGCCCTACGAGGCTGCCGAACTGGCGCAAAGCATCCTTGATGACCTGGAAGTACCGTTCGACCTCGACCACGAGCAAATCCGCCTGCGCGCGACCATCGGCATCACCCTGTTCCCCGAAGACGGTGACAGCACCGAAAAACTGCTGCAGAAAGCCGAACAGACCATGACCCTGGCCAAGGCCCGCTCGCGCAACCGCTACCAGTTCTATATCGCCAGCGTCGACAGCGAGATGCGTCGCCGTCGCGAACTGGAAAAGGACCTGCGTGAAGCCCTGCCCCGCAACCAGCTTTACCTGGTGTATCAGCCACAGATCAGCTACCGCGACCACCGGGTAGTTGGCGTAGAGGCCCTGCTGCGCTGGCAGCACCCGGAACTGGGCATGGTGCCACCCGACCAGTTCATCCCCCTGGCCGAGCAGAACGGCAGCATCATCAGCATCGGCGAATGGGTGCTTGACCAGGCCTGCCGGCAACTGCGCGAATGGCACGACCAAGGCTTCAGCGACCTGCGCATGGCGGTCAACCTGTCTACCGTGCAACTGCACCACAGCGAGCTGCCACGGGTGGTCAACAACCTGCTGCAAGCCTATCGCCTACCACCGCGCAGCCTGGAACTGGAAGTCACCGAAACCGGCCTGATGGAAGACATCAGCACCGCCGCCCAGCACCTGTTGAGCCTGCGCCGCTCCGGGGCGCTGATTGCCATCGACGACTTCGGCACCGGCTACTCGTCCCTCAGCTACCTGAAGTCGCTGCCACTGGACAAGATCAAGATCGACAAGAGCTTCGTTCAGGACCTGCTCGACGATGATGACGACGCCACCATCGTTCGCGCCATCATCCAGCTGGGCAAGAGCCTGGGGATGCAGGTCATCGCCGAGGGCGTGGAGACGGCCGAGCAGGAAACCTACATCGTTGCCCAGGGTTGCCACGAGGGCCAGGGCTACCACTACAGCAAGCCCCTTTCGGCCCGTGAACTGACCCACTTCCTCAAACAAGCGCAACGCAACCGGGTTTCGGTGTCCTGAGGCCACCTGCCCGGTTACAGGCCGTGCCCCTGATTTACATGAATTGCGCGCCCGCCCCTTTACAGCAAATGCAAATCTTTCGCATGATGTTGTAGTTTTGCGTGCCACGGCGCACGGTCCACCCCTTTGGTCCAACCACACGATGCAGGAAAACCAATAATGATTCGAATGCCTCTGGCCTCCGCCAGTCTGCTGGCCATTGCCATCGCCCTCGCCGGTTGCGGTGAAGGCAAGGACGAAAAAGCCGCCGCGCCGCAAGCCCAGGCACCTGCTGCCGCCACCACCGCTGTTGCGCCAGGGGCTGTCGACGAAGCCGCCGGCAAAGCCGTGGTCAAGCATTACACCGACATGGTCTACGCCGTGTACAGCGACTCGCTGAGCACTGCCAAGACGCTGCAGAGCGCAGTCGACGCGTTCCTGGCCAAGCCCAACGACGAAACCCTGAAAGCCGCCAAGGAAGCCTGGTTCGCCGCGCGCGTACCGTACCTGCAGAGCGAAACCTTCCGCTTTGGCAACACCATCATCGACGACTGGGAAGGTCAGGTGAACGCCTGGCCCCTGGACGAAGGCCTGATCGACTACGTCGACAAGAGCTACGAGCACGCCTTGGGCAACCCGGGGGCCAGCGCCAACATCATCGCCAACACCGAGATCCAGGTGGGCGAAGAGAAGGTCGACGTCAAGGACATCACCCCCGAAAAACTGGCTAGCCTGAACGAGCTGGCTGGCTCCGAGGCCAACGTTGCCACGGGCTATCACGCCATCGAATTCCTGCTCTGGGGCCAGGACCTGAACGGCACCGGCCCTGGCGCTGGCAACCGCCCGGCATCCGACTACCTGGAAGGCCAGGGCGCCACCGGCGGCCACAACGACCGCCGCCGCGCCTACCTCAAAGCGGTTACCGACCTGCTGGTCACCGACCTCGAAGAGATGGTCGGCAACTGGGCACCGAACGTCGCCGACAACTACCGCGCCAAGCTGGAAGCCGAGCCTGTCAACGACGGCCTGCGTAAGATGCTGTTCGGCATGGGCAGCCTGTCGCTGGGCGAACTGGCTGGCGAGCGCATGAAAGTTTCGCTGGAAGCCAACTCGCCAGAAGACGAGCAAGACTGCTTCAGCGACAACACTCACTATTCGCACTTCTACGACGCCAAGGGCATCCGCAACGTCTACCTGGGCGAGTACACCCGCCCGGACGGCACCAAGCTGACCGGCCCTAGCCTGTCGTCGCTGGTCGCCAAGGTTGACCCGGCCGCCGATGCAGCCCTCAAGGCCGATCTGGAAGCCACCGAGGCCAAGCTTCAGGTGATCGTCGACCACGCCCTCAAAGGCGAGCACTACGACCAGCTGATCGCCGCCGACAACGCTGCCGGCAACCAGATCGTGCGTGACGCCATCGCCTCCCTGGTCAAGCAGACCGGCTCGATCGAGCAGGCCGCGGGCAAGCTGGGCATTGCCAACCTGAACCCGGACACTGCGGATCACGAGTTCTGATCCTGCTGTAGCGCTTCATCGAAAACGCCCGGCCTTGTGCCGGGCGTTTTCGTTTGCTGCCGGGTAAAACGCTTCCCGCTGCCTGGCGTGCACGCAGATGCTCATCCTGTAGGCCTTCGATCAAAGCTAACAGGAGGCACAGTGCTGCAGATTCTTGATGTCTGGGGCGAAGGCCGAATCGTCCAGCGCATGAATGGGGAAGACCTCATCACCGGATTCAACGATGCGTACAACCTGAACAAGGCTGGCCAGCTCATCTCCAACGGGCCGTTCGCTGGTGGGCACATTCCCAACCTCATTGTCGTATACGAATACGATGCTCCGGACTTTCCCCTCGACGACCATGCAGTCCCTCACGTGACGCTGATGGGCGCTCCGATCACCCGGCATGTGGCCGAGGAAATGTGCCGGGTAGTCGCCCGCCCCGGCAAGATCTACCTGTACGACCCCAACGAAACTGACCGCCGTATGTTCGAGGCAGTCGCCATTGACCAAGGGATGCAACTGCTCGGACGCTTTCATCCCGCCGAGCTCGACCCTCCGTTCAACGAAATCACTTTGCTCGCGGCTTATGTCTATCGCGCCCCGACCAGCCCGTTGCCACGCCCGAAAACTGAACATTGAAAGGAAAACACTACATGGCCAACGTCACCTACTTGCGCTCCATCGCCAATAACACGCCTTATACCCTGACCCTGATCGACGGTGAAAACCGCAGCAACAGCCTGGCAGTCGGCGCCCAGCACGTCTGGAATGGCTCGCTGGCCATCCCGTGGATCGGCAGATCGACTGAGAACCACAAGGCCTTGCGCCTGATCCTCGGCCCGTCTGCCGACACCAGCATCTGGTTATTCCAGGATTACTGGCAACCTGCACACATGGACGCGGTCAAGTGCATTACCGCCTCCTCCATGGAATACACCAGCGAAGACGTCATCGAAGTCATCGGCGATAATCGCGGTGGCGGCAACAAGAACCTGATCGTCAACCTGGTCAACCGACACTTCATGCTCTATATGGCCTGAGCAACCGCGCTGGCAGCGATTTCATCAAGCAAACGCAAATTGCTCTTATTCAATGATCCTGGGCCTGCTAAGCTGCACGCCGGTTTTTCGCTCACGCCCAGGATTCTCGATGTCCTTGTCGCTGTCCCGACTCCTTCCCTTGCTGCTGGCCTTGGCCTTGGCCGCCTGTGACGACGCCCCGCGTTTCACTCACGCCGAGCCCGGCGAAGCGTTGTCGGGTGGCCAGGCGACCGTGCAGCGCAGCGACCGCAATGCCTATTCCCTGCCCTCGGCCAACCTCTCGCCAGCGCTGCGCCTGGACTTCGCCGTTGGCAACAGTTTCTTTCGCAACCCCTGGGTGATCGCGCCGTCAACCACCACCGCGCGTGATGGTCTGGGCCCGCTGTTCAATACCAACGCCTGTCAGAACTGCCACGTGCGCGATGGCCGTGGCCACCCGCCAGAGCCGGGCGACGTCAACGCGGTGGGTATGCTGGTACGCCTGTCGATCCCCGACCAACCCTACCTGGCCAAAGTGATCGAGCGCCTCGGCGTGGTGCCAGAACCTGTCTACGGTACCCAGTTGCAGGACATGGCCATTCCCGGCGTGGCGCCCGAAGGCAAGGTGCGGGTGAGCTACACCCGCGAAACCGTGTCATTCAAGGACGGCCATCAGGTCGAGTTGCGCAAGCCAGCCCTGCAAATCACCCAGCTCGGCTATGGAGTGATGCACCCCGACACGCGCTTTTCTGCGCGGGTGGCACCACCGATGATCGGCCTGGGCCTGCTTGAAGCGATCCCCGAAGCCGACCTGCTGGCCAACGAAGACCCGGACGACCGTAACCGCGATGGCATCCGCGGGCGGGCCAACCGTGTGTGGGACGACGCCCAGGGCAAAACAGTGATCGGCCGCTTCGGCTGGAAAGCCGGGCAGCCCAACGTCAACCAGCAGAACGTGCACGCCTTTGCCGGCGACATGGGCCTGACCAGCACCCTGCTGCCCAACGACGATTGCACTCCGGCACAAACCGACTGCCTGGCTGCGCCCAACGGCGACGGTGCCGATGGCGAGAAAGAAGTCAGCGACAACATCCTGCGCCTGGTCACGTTCTACACCCGCAACCTGGCGGTGCCGGCCCGCCGCGACGTCGGCTCGCCACAGGTGCTGGCGGGCAAGAACCTGTTCTACCAGGCGGGTTGCCAAGGTTGCCACACACCGCAGTTCACCACCGCCGCCGACGCCACCGAACCCGCATTGGCCAACCAGGTCATCCGCCCCTACAGCGACCTGCTGCTGCATGACATGGGCCCGGGGCTGGCCGACGAGCGCACCGAATTCGCCGCCAACGGCCAGGACTGGCGTACGCCGCCACTGTGGGGCATCGGCCTGAGCGAAACGGTCAGCGGCCATAGCCAGTTCCTGCATGACGGCCGCGCCCGCAACCTGCTTGAGGCCGTGCTGTGGCACGGTGGCGAAGCCGAGGCGGCACGCAATTTCGTACTCACTTTCGATGCCGAGCAGCGCGCTGCGTTGCTCGCGTTCCTGAACTCACTTTAAACGCGCAAAGGAGCCGGGCATGTTCCGACCCAAACTGTTGTTCACCAGCCTCGCCGCACTCGCCCTCGGTGCCTGCTCGCCACAAGACCCGCAAGCAGTGACCTCCGCCGCCATCGCCAACCAGGTGATCCTGCCTACCTACAGCCGCTGGGTCGAAGCCGACCGTACGCTGGCTGCCAGTGCCCTGGCCTATTGCGAAGGCAAGGAAAGCCTGGACAAAGCCCGCGCCGACTTCCTCAATGCACAAAAAGCCTGGGCCGAGCTGCAACCGCTACTGGTCGGCCCGCTGGCTGAAGGCAACCGCGCCTGGCAGGTCCAATTCTGGCCTGACAAGAAAAACCTGGTCGGCCGTCAGGTCGAGCAGCTGGTCAACGGCGACAAGCCGGTTGATGCTGAGGCTTTGGGCAAGTCCAGCGTAGTGGTACGTGGCTTGTCGGCCTATGAGTACATCCTGTTCGACAGCAAGCCGGACATCGCCACTGCCGAACAGAAAGCCCGCTACTGCCCGCTGCTGGTGGCCATCGGCGCACATCAGAAAGCCCTGGCAGAGGAGATTCTCAAAGGTTGGAACAGCACCGACGGCATGCTCTCGCAGTTGACCAAGTTCCCCAACCAGCGCTACGCCGACTCCCACGAGGCTATCGCCGATCTGCTGCGCGCCCAGGTGACCGCCCTGGACACCCTGAAGAAGAAGCTCGGCGCACCGATGGGCCGTCAGAGCAAGGGCATTCCGCAGCCGCTGCAGGCCGAGGCCTGGCGCAGCCACAACTCGATGAACAGCCTGCAGGCCAGCCTCAAGGCCGCCGAAGCTGTCTGGGTCGGGGTAGACAACAAGGGCCTGCGCGGCCTGTTGCCCAGCGATCAGAAAGCGCTGGTGGACAAGATCGACGCCGCCTACGCTACTTCGCTCAAGTTGCTTGCCGACAACCAGAAAACGCTCGGTGAGCTGCTGGCCGACGACACCGGTCAGCAAACCCTCAACCAGATCTACGACAGCTTGAACGTCGTCCACCGCCTGCACGAAGGCGATCTTGCCAAGGCGCTGAACATCCAGCTGGGCTTCAATGCCAACGACGGTGACTGATCATGCTGCGACGCCAGGCACTCAAACTCGGTAGCGTATTGCTCAGTGCCCTCACCTTGGGCGGCTGGAGCCTGTTCCGCAACAAAGGCAGCGAACCCTTGCTGCTCTCGGCGCGTGACAACGGCAACGGCCAGCACTTTGCCGTAGGTTTTCGCCTGGACGGCACACAGGTGTTCAGCACCCAGGTCGCTCAGCGTTGCCATGCCATCATCCACCACCCCGAGCTGCCCATCGCCCTGTTCGTCGCCCGGCGCCCAGGCACCGAAAGCTACCTGATCGACCTGCGTGACGGGCGCCTGCTGCAAACAGTAACCTCGCAGCCGAACCGGCACTTCTATGGCCACGCCGTCGTGCACAAAGGCGGCGAATGGCTGTATGCCACCGAGAACGACACCACCGACCCCGGGCGCGGCGTACTTGGCGTGTACCGTTTCGAAGGCGAACGCCTGGTGCACACCGGTGAGATCCCGACCCACGGTATCGGCCCGCACGAGGTTGCCTGGCTGCCTGACGGTGAAACGCTGGTCGTGGCCAACGGCGGTATCCGTACCGAAGCCGAAAGCCGTGTCGAGATGAACCTCGACGCCATGCAACCGAGCCTGGTGCTGATGCAGCGCGACGGCACCCTGCTGAGCAAGGAAACCCTGACCCAGCAGATGAACAGCGTGCGACACCTGGCAGTGGCCAGCGATGGCACCATCGCCGCCTGCCAGCAGTTCATGGGCGATGCCGATGAAACTGCCGAGCTGCTGGCGATCAAGCGCCCGGGCGAGCCATTCAAGGCCTTCCCGGTGCCGGAGCGGCAACTGCAAGCCATGGCCCAATACACCGCAAGCGTTGCCATCCACAGCGAGCTGCGGCTGGTGGCGCTGACGGCACCGCGGGCCAACCGCCTGTTCGTCTGGGACCTGGACAGCGGCGCGGTGCGGCTGGATGCCCCGATGCCCGACTGCGCAGGCGTTGGCGCGGTGAAGGACGGCTTTGTCGTCACCTCCGGGCAGGGCCGCTGCCGGTTCTACGATTGCCGCAAGGCCGAACTGGTCGGGCAACCGATGAACCTGCCGTCCGGCTTCTGGGACAACCACCTGCATCTCGTCTGATTGTTCTGTTGCACTCACTGGCCTTCTCGCAGCTAAAGCCGATCCCACAGGGTTCTACACAGTCCCTGTAGGAGCGGCTTTAGCCGCGAAAAGGCCGGCACAGGCATTTCACCCCCCCATCTCCGGAAAAACAGTCAATACTTCCCCCATCCACACGTGGGCAGGATCGCCCGTTGTCGTGTAGAAGCGAATAACAACTGCATCCAAGGAACCGGACCTATGCTGCGCCGCCGCATGCTCATCATGTTGGCCGTGGTTCTGCTGATCGTGCTGGCCCTGGGGGGTTACAAAGCCTTCTCGATCTACCAGCAGATCCAGATGTTCACTGCCCCCAAGCCCCCTATCACCGTGGCGGCTGCTATGGCTGAACAGCGCCCGTGGCAAGAGCGCCTGCCCGCTGTCGGCAGCCTCAAGGCGCTGCAGGGTGTGGATCTGAGCCTGGAGGTGGAAGGCATCGTCAAATCCCTGCACTTCGATTCAGGCCAGCAGGTCAAGGCCGGGCAACTGCTCTTGCAGCTCAACGACGATCAGGAAACAGCCCTGCTCGGTACCGCCCTGGCCGACCTGGGCCTGGCCAAGGTCGACTTCGGCCGTGGCAGCCAGCTGGTGGGCGATTCGGCCATCTCCCGCGGCGAGTTCGACCGCCTTTCCTCCCAGTACCGGCGCAACCAGGCAGTGGTCGAGCAGCTTAAGGCGCAGAAGATCAAGAAACGCATCAATGCACCTTTCAGCGGCACCATCGGCATCCGCCAGGTGGACATCGGCCAGTACCTGGCCGCCGGGGCTGTGATCGCCACCCTGCAAGACACGTCCAGCCTGTACGTAGACTTCAACGTGCCGGAACAGGCCCTGCCACGCCTGAGCCTGGGCCAGCAGGTGCTGGTGCAAGTGGCCGCCTACCCCGGCCAGCGCTTCCCCGCCAGCCTTAGCGCCATCAACCCCAAGGTCGAGGAAACCACGCGCAACCTGCTGGTACGTGCCACCATGGCCAACCCCGACGGCAAACTGCTGCCAGGCATGTTCGCCAGCCTGTTGATCCTGCTGCCCAACCCGCAGCCACAAGTGGTGGTGCCGGAAAGCGCCATTACCTACACCCTGTATGGCAACTCGGTGTATGTCGCCTCACCGAAAAAGGACAAGGACGGCAAGCCGGAGTACGACGACAAGGGCCAACCCCAGCTGGTCGCCGAACAGCGCACGGTAAAGACTGGCGAGCGCCGAGACGGCGTGGTTGTAGTCAGCGAAGGCCTGCAGGCCGGGGAACAGGTAGTCACCGCCGGGCAGCTGAAACTCACACCCGGTGCCGCGATACGCATTGGCCAGGACAACGCCCTCAAGCCCGAACCGGGCGCAGCGGCCAAGGACTGACAGGAGGCTGGCATGGCGTTCACCGACCCGTTCATTCGCCGCCCGGTGCTGGCCAGCGTGGTCAGCCTGCTGATTCTGCTGCTCGGCTTCCAGGCCTGGAACAAGCTGCAGATCCGCCAGTACCCGCAAATGGAAAACGCCCTGATCACGGTCACCACCGCCTACCCCGGGGCTAACGCCGAAACCATTCAGGGCTATATCACCCAGCCATTGCAGCAAAGCCTGGCCAGCGCCGAAGGCATTGACTACATGACCTCGGTGAGCCGGCAGAACTTCTCGATCATTTCCATTTACGCGCGCGTTGGCGCCGACAGCGACCGGCTGTTCACCGAGCTGCTGGCCAAGGCCAATGAGGTGCGTAACAAGCTTCCCCAGGACTCAGAAGACCCGGTACTGAGCAAGGAATCTGCCGACGCCTCGGCGCTGATGTACGTCAGCTTCTACAGCAAGGAAATGAGCAACCCGCAGATCACCGACTACCTGTCACGTGTGATCCAGCCCAAGCTGGCCACTTTGCCGGGCATGGCCGAGGCGGAGATCCTCGGCAACCAGGTGTTCGCCATGCGCCTTTGGCTGGACCCGGTGAAGCTGGCCGGTTTCGGCCTTTCGGCTACCGACGTGACCAATGCCGTACGCCGCTACAACTTCCTTTCCGCCGCTGGCGAGGTGAAAGGCGAATACGTGGTCACCAGCGTCAACGCCAGCACCGAGCTGAAGTCGGCCGAGGCGTTCGCCGCCCTGCCGCTCAAGACCAGCGGTGACAGCCGCGTGCTGCTGGGCGATGTGGCGCGGGTCGAGATGGGCGCAGAAAACTACGACACGGTCAGCTCGTTCGACGGCACCCCGTCGGTCTATATCGGCATCAAGGCCACCCCGGCCGCCAACCCACTGGATGTCATCAAGGAAGTGCGGCGCATCATGCCTGAGCTGGAAAGCCAGCTGCCGTCGGCATTGAAAGTGTCGATTGCCTACGACGCCACGCGGTTCATCCAGGCCTCGATCGACGAAGTGATCAAGACCTTGGGCGAAGCGGTGCTGATCGTCATCGTCGTGGTGTTCCTGTTCCTTGGCGCCCTGCGCTCGGTACTGATTCCGGTGGTGACCATACCGCTGTCGATGATCGGTGTACTGTTCTTCATGCAGATGATGGGCTACTCGCTCAACCTGCTGACCCTGCTCGCCATGGTGCTGGCCATCGGCCTGGTCGTGGACGATGCCATTGTGGTGGTGGAAAACATTCACCGGCACATGGAAGAAGGCAAGTCGCCGTTCGACGCAGCCTTGGAAGGCGCGCGCGAAATTGCCATGCCAGTGGTGTCCATGACCATCACCCTTGCTGCCGTGTATGCACCGATCGGCTTCCTCACCGGGCTCACCGGCGCGCTGTTCAAGGAGTTTGCCCTGACGCTGGCCGGGGCGGTGGTCATTTCCGGTATCGTTGCCCTGACGCTGTCACCAATGATGTGCGCCCTGCTGCTGCGCCGGGAGCAGAACCCGAGCGGCCTGGCCCACCGCCTCGACCAGCTGTTCGAACGCCTGAAAGGGCGCTACCAGCGCGTGCTGCACGCCACCCTCGACAGCCGGCCGGTGGTGCTGGTGTTTGCCGTGATCATCCTGTGCCTGATCCCGGTGCTGCTCAAATTCACCCAGAACGAACTGGCACCCAACGAGGACCAGGGGGTGATTTTCATGATGAGCAGCTCGCCTCAACCGGCCAACCTCGACTACCTCAACGCCTACACCGACCAGTTCACACCGCTGTTCAAGGCCTTCCCCGAGTATTACTCGTCGTTTCAGATCAACGGCTTCAACGGCGTGCAGACTGGTATCGGTGGTTTTTTGCTCAAGCCCTGGAACGAGCGCGAACGCACACAGATGGAGCTACTGCCGCTGGTGCAGGCCAAACTCATGGAAATCAGCGGGCTGCAGATCTTCGGCTTCAACCTGCCGTCGTTGCCCGGCACTGGCGAGGGCTTGCCATTCCAGTTTGTGATCAATACCGCTGGCGACTACCCGGCACTGCTGGACGTGGCCCAGCGCATCAAGACGCGCGCTCAGGCATCGGGCAAGTTCGCCTTCCTCGATATCGATCTTGCCTTCGACAAGCCCGAAGTGGTGGTGGACATCGACCGGGCAAAGGCGGCGCAGATGGGGGTGTCGATGGACACCCTCGGCGGCACCCTGGCGACCCTGCTGGGCGAGGCGGAAATCAACCGCTTCACCCTTGAAGGCCGCAGTTACAAGGTGATCGCCCAGGTTGAACGGCCTTACCGCGACAACCCCGGCTGGCTGAACAATTACTACGTGAAGAACGAGCAGGGCCAGTTGTTGCCGCTGTCGACCCTGATCACCCTCACCGACCGCGCTCGCCCACGCCAGCTCAACCAGTTCCAGCAACTGAACGCTGCGATCATCCAGGGCGTCCCCATGGTCAGCCTGGGCGAGGCACTGAAGACCGTGCAGGACATCGCTCGCGAAGAGGCCCCGGAGGGCTTTGCCTTCGACTACGCCGGCGTGGCCCGCCAGTATGTGCAGGAAGGCAGCGCATTGTGGGTCACCTTCGGCCTGGCGCTGGCGATCATTTTCCTCGTGCTGGCTGCACAGTTCGAAAGCTTCCGCGACCCGTTGGTGATTCTGGTGACCGTGCCGTTGTCCATCTGTGGCGCGCTTTTGCCGCTGTTCCTGGGTGTGTCGAGCATGAATATCTACACCCAGGTCGGGCTGGTGACATTGATCGGGCTTATCAGCAAGCACGGAATCCTGATCGTCGAGTTCGCCAATCAGCTACGCGATGAGCGTGGCCTGAGTGTGCGCGAAGCGATCGAGGAAGCAGCGGCCATTCGCCTGCGGCCGGTGCTGATGACCACTGCGGCTATGGTGTTCGGCATGGTGCCGCTGATTCTGGCAACCGGGGCGGGAGCAGTAAGCCGGTTTGACATCGGTATGGTGATTGCCACCGGGATGTCGATTGGCACGCTGTTTACCTTGTTTGTGTTGCCGTGCGTCTACACCCTGCTGGCGCACAAGGCGAGCGCCAAGGCACCTGCAATCGCTTGAACCAACCTGTGGGAGCGGGCTTGCCCGCGAAGAGGCCGGCAACGCAGACGCAAAAAGCCAAAGGCCCCGCAATCGCGAGGCCTCTGGCTTTTTCAGCTAACGCAGGGTTCATCCAAATGGCCGCAACCCTTGACGCAGGCCAAACAGGAACAGCAAAAGGTCCTGGTCCGGCTCGCTCTGGGCCTGCTGCTGCGGTTTTGCATGCCGCGGCAACGCGCACTGGTCTGCCATCTCAGCCTTGCTGAATACGGTCGGCCTCGGCTCTTCCCAGGCAGCCACCGCCACGGTGGTCACCGCCAGGCCAGCTACCAGGAACAAAGCTCGAGCAATTTCTAGTTTCATTACTCTAACCCTTTGACAGCGCTGCCAAACGCCATCTTGTAAAAGTAGAGCAGTGTCTGCCATTCCGCGTCATTGAGCGACGAATGGCGGCGTAGCTGACGCAGGTCATTGCCGGCCGCCCGCTGGCAGCTGATACGCCGCCTGCACTTTTCCAGGTCCAGCAGCGCCACTTCGACGCGGGCCTGCTCGCCCTCGCCGATTACCTTGATAAATACGTGCTTGCCGTACAGGCAGCCGTGCTGCCAGTGCCCCAGGTGCATCCGCGCCAGGTTGTCCGCCAGGTCCTTGAGCATGCGCTCATGCACCACCTGCGGGTAACGCTCGCGGGCACCTTCGGCATGCCAGGTGTCGAGTTCGACAAAACCGTCCAGCGCTTCGCTGACCAGCAGCGCGCGCCACTGGTGCTCGGCATCACGCTGTGCGCCACAGAAGACGATGCGCGGCACACGCACGCCCAACTGCTCGAAACTGTTCAGCGCATCGAGTTCACGCAACACGGTCGGCCGACCAAAAGGGTGCAACAGGCTGCGGTAGATATGCCCGACCTGGCGTTTGGCATACAACAGCTTGCCATCGGCATCGTTAAGGCGTTGCACGCCACTCTCGCCGCCGCGGCGCTGGTTAGGCTCCTCGACCCACTCGCCTTGCTGGCGCCAGTAAAAATCGAACTGCGCTTCCCCTTTATGGGCTACAGCCATCAAACACTACCCCTTACGCAATACATAGACCCGCCACATGGCATAGAACGGCAGGAAGTCCAGGCGTTCCTGGATTCTGAAGCCGGCGGCCCTGAATTCTTCTTCGACCGTTTCGGCAGGTAACACGAAACGGTTCTGGTAATTATCCTGTTCGGCCTTGGCGCTACGGCGCTGCTCCAGCTTTTTCCGGCGCCAGGCCTTGAAGTTGCCATCCACCCACAGTGACAGGATCACGCTATCACGGCTAACCCGTTGAAATTCCGAAAGAATGGTCTTTCTGTGCGCTGCCTCGCCAATGTGATGGAACAGGCGCATGCAGAAAATGCTGTCCACGGCGTTATCTGGCAGGTCGATGGCAAATGCCGAAGTCTGCAAAGGCCGTACCCGTGCCACCACTTCTGGCGGTTGCGCCGCACAGGCGGTCTCGATCATGGCCTCGGAGTTGTCGGCACCGATGATTACCCGATTGGGCTTTTCCGCCAACAGCGGCCAGAAACGGCCCGCTCCGCATGGCAGGTCCAGTACCAAACCAGGCTCGCCCGCCAATGCCAGGGCGCGGCGCGCCAACTGCTCATCTCGCTTGTGGGAAAGGCGTCGCGCCAGGCCGTCCTGGTGCTTGAGAAAGTACTCGCGCGCATGGTCTTTGTCGTACTTCTCGGAAAATTCAAGCTTGATGGGGCTACGCATTGGACATCTCCTGACTCCATTGCGCCCACATTAGGTATGCAAGCGTTGGAATCAGGTCATGCCAATGTGAAAAAAACGTTGAACACCATTTGACCTGATACAAGACATTACTCGGCCAGGGCGTCCGGGTCGCCTTTGGCCACGGTGTTGCTCAGGTCCACCTGGAAGCGGCAGCCATGCGGCAAGGTGGATGTCAGGGTGACACGCCAACCCTGGTCGTCACAGATCCGCTGCACCAGCGAAAGCCCTAGCCCCAGGCCCTCGCCACGCCGTTCATCGCCGCGCACGAACGGCCTGAACATGGCCTCACGCTGCTCTTCGGGGATACCCACGCCGCTGTCTTCTACGCTGAAACCGTTGGCTTCCAGGCTCAGGCGGATATACCCACTGTCGGTGTAGTGCGCCGCATTGCGCAGCAGGTTGCCCATCACCGACTGCAGGAAGGTGGCGTTGTACAGCACAGGGCTAGCGCTCACGCGGCCATCGAAATACAAGGTGAGGCCTTTCTGTTCGATGGTGTCGCGCCACACCCCGATGAGCTCGTCGGCCACTTCGCGCAGGGTCGCCCGTGACGCCACTGCCCCCTCATCACGCTGCGCGCGGGCCAACATAAGGAAGGTCTTGACCAGCTCGCGCATTTCTTCGGTGGCCCGCGCCACGCGCTCCACCTGGCTACGCGCACGGGCATCGAGGCCGGGGTTTTCCATCAGAAGCTCACACGAGGTCGCCAACACCATCAACGGCGTGCGCAGCTCGTGGCTGACGTCGCTGGTGAACAGCCGCTCGCGGGTCAGCGCATCACGCAGGCGGCCCAGGGTGTCGTCGAAAGCCACCGCAAGCTGGCCGACTTCGTCCGCCGCATAATCCGGAGCCAGCGGCGGGGCCAGGCCCAGTAGTTGATCGCGGTGGCGCACCTGACGCGCCAGGCGGATGACCGGTGCCATTACCCGACGTGCAACCAGCCAGCCAAGGATGACCGCCAACACCAGGCTGAGCACGAAGCCCACCACAACCACGGCAAACAGTACGCGCTCGCGCTCCTCGAAGTCGCTCTGGTCCTGCAGCAGTACATAACGGCGACCATCGACGATCTCAACCATGGCGTGGTAGGACAGCTGGTCTCGGAACACTTCGTGGAAACCGCGGTCGAGGTGCCGCAGGTCCTTGGGCAGCTCGAAGTCGTCACGCCCGCCGCTGAAATAGAACAGCTGGTCTGGGCGAGGCCGATGACTCCAGTCACTGACGCTGTCCATACGCAGCAGGCGCTGCAGGTCACCGCCCAGTACCGAGGAAATCAGTCGCTCTTCGACCAGGTGCACCGTGCCAACGATACCGAATGCGAAGGCCCCGGCCACCAGCGCACTCATCAGGGCAAAGGCGATGATGATGCGCTGGGCAAGGCTTTGCTTAAACTCCATCGCGGCCCTCGGCGAGGCGATAGCCGACGCCATGGACGGTATGCAGCAACGGTTTTTCAAACGGTTTGTCGATCACCTGGCGCAACTGATGCACATGGCTGCGCAGGCTGTCGCTATCGGGGCAGTCATCGCCCCACAAGGCTTCTTCCAGCACCTCGCGGCGCAGTACGTGCGGGCTTTTCTGCATCAGTACCGCCAGCAGCTTGAGGCCGACCGGGTTAAGCTTCAGCAGGCGCCCCTGGCGGGTTACCTCAAGGGTATCGAGGTCGTAGCTCAGGTCAGCCACCTGGAGGGTGCGGCGCCCACCGCCCTGGGCACGGCGCAGCACCGCTTCGATGCGCGCCGCCAGCTCCGACAGAGCAAATGGCTTGAGCAGGTAGTCGTCAGCCCCAGAGCGGAAGCCCTGCAGGCGGTCGTCCAGCTGGTCACGGGCAGTGAGCATGATCACCGGCGTGTCACGGCGGGCATCTTCACGCAAGCGCTTGCACAGGGTGTAGCCATCGATGCCTGGCAGCATGATGTCGAGTACGATCAGGTCGTAGTGTTCGGTGGCGGCCAAATGCAGCCCGGACAGGCCATCCTGGGCACAGTCGACGGTGTAGCCTTTCATGCCCAGGTAATCGGCCAGGTTGGCCAGAATATCGCGGTTGTCTTCAACCAAAAGAATGCGCATCGGTTTCTCCTGTGCGGCGCTCTTCGCTGTGGTGCGCGGCAGGCGCAGCTTAAGGCCTATGCCTGCACGGTGCCAGCCCTGGGGAAAATTCACCGCACTTGACGGTTTTTTCACTGATCCTTCACGGACACAGGATAGCGGGCGGCCGACAATACCCGATCTTTTTCGCGCCCTGGAGCCGTCATGCAGCAACGCACCTCCCCTCGCCCGATCAACTATTGGCTGTACCTGGGAATTCCCCTGGCGACTGCGCTGGCCTTGATCCTGCTGGAGCTGACTTCAGTCGACATGGATGTCGCCAACCTGTTCTTCGACCCCGCTGCCGGGCAGTTCATTGGCCGCCACAGTTACCTGCTGGAAAACATCCTGCATGACCGGGTCAAGCAAGTGGTGATCCTGTTGGGGGTGATATCGCTGCTGACCTTTGCCGCGAGCTTTTTCTGGAAGCGCCTGTTTGGCTGGCGCCGTGAACTGGGCTGCCTGGCGCTGGCACTGGGCTTGTCCACGGCGTTTGTCACACCGCTGAAAAAAGTCACCCAGGTGCAGTGCCCTTGGAGCCTGACCCAGTTTGGCGGCACCGAAACCTACAGCAAGCTGCTGGAACCACGGCCGCCTACCGACAAGCCTGGCCTGTGCTGGCCGGGCGGGCATGCAGCGACCGGTTTCTGCCTGTTCGCCTTGTTCTTCATGCTGCGTGATCGCAAGCCGCGCCTGGCGCGGGTGGCGTTTGCAGTGGCCTTGATAGCAGGGTCGGTACTGTCGGTGGGCAGGATGATGCAGGGGGCGCACTTCCTGTCGCACAATATGTGGACGGCAGTGTTCTGCTGGTTGATCGGATTGGGGTCGTATTACCTGGTTCTCTATCGGCGGGGGCTGGCCGAGGTACCCGTCGCCGAGCGCAGCGCCGCATGAAAGAGGGGCCGCTTTGCGGCCCTTCGCACTTCAAGGCGACCCTCAGGCATGCTCGACGAACACATCAGCAAACACCTGCCCCCGCGGTACCCCTGCCATGAACATCCGCCGGGCAAACCGCTCGACACTCGCCGGTGCCCCACACAGCAGCGCCACCGTCTGGCGCGACAACAGCCGCATCCCGGCCAACGCTTCATCCACATGCTCCACCAGCACCAGCTCGACACTCACCCCGGGCAGCTTCAGCAGCTTCTCCGCCAGATAGTGCCCAGCCGGATCCCGCGCCACATGCACCACCCGGATTTCGCCCCGATGCCCCCGGCGCAACGCTTCGCGCAAGATACCCCAGAGCGGCGCCAGCCCGGTTCCCGCAGCCAGCAACCACAGCGGCCGCTCCTGCCAATCAGGGTCGTAATGAAGGGCTCCGCCTCTGAACTCCCCCAAACGCATCTGATCGCCGACCTGCAGACCACGCGCCTTGTCGCAAAAGGCACCAGGCCGCTGGCAATCGATATGAAACTCGAGAAAATCATCCTCACCCGGCAGGCTGGCCAAGGAATAAGGCCGAGCAACCGCGCCTAGCCACAGCACCACGTGCTGCCCTGCCTGGTAACGCACCACCCGATCGGGGCGCAACCGCAGGCGCAATACATCGCCAAACCAGTCCAACGCACAGACCTGTGCCGGTACACCACCCAGCAAGGGGTCGTATAGCGCCACACGCAGGTCCTCGACCACCCGGCACTGGCAAGCCAGGCGCCAGCCCTGGGCGTGTTTCTCCAATGCCAATGCCTCGGGCAATGCGTCTGCCGGTTGCCCGTCCAGGCAGTGCACCAGGCAGGCGTGGCAACTGCCGGCGCGGCAACTGTAAGGCACATTAAGCCCCGCCTCGTTGAGGGCATCGAGCAGGTTGCTGCCAATGGGCACAGTCCAACGGCGCAAGCCCACATAGATTATGGGCATGATTACAGTTTCTCCAAAACAAGGAACCTGACGGCGGGTTTCATGGCGAATGTACCACAGCGACGGCAGAATTATTTTTTACAATCAACGAATTGAGTGTCAACTGACAAATTTGACAGTTTAACCTTGATGGTTAACACATCACGCTGGGATCTCCTCAAGCGTGGAGGTACCCATCATGAAATTCACATCTATAAAGTCAGAACTATTAGACCCTAGCTACGGCGAACAAGGCATTGTTCATCCAGACCCGGACGTGGTGGCAATAAACGCCTCAATAGTCTCAGTCAAACATGATAAATGGCGCCTGTGCGTGGGGGAGACCCGTATTGGCGAGGCGATGGGTTATGCGCTCATGCGCATAGACCACAACGGGAAACTGGATACTACGTTTGGCAAAGGCGGCTTGGCTACCGGAACCTTCAAAGAGGGCTTCAACTCTACAGCCGGAGGCATTCATCTGCACGGCGAGCACATCATCATCACAGGCCTCTACCACGACCCATCGACCAACTTGCATTTTCCGGCGCTGGCTCGTTTCACTGCGAACGGGCAGT